>CAZDCN010000032.1:0-10778 GCA_964503945.1 uncultured Caldilineales bacterium | reverse complement strand
ATGGAACGTTCGGCAGGCCGCTCCACCACCTGCGTGGTCACGGGCGACTTTTGCATGGGCGCATCCGTGGACGACATCTCCGCTGGCTGCGCTTGACCGGTTTGATAAACGGGCGCGTTGAATGTGGCCATGGGCGTCATCAGAGAAAACGCCAGGAGCACGCCGACCAACACGGTGGCCAAAGGCGCGAGCCGCGGCATCCAACGCGTCCAAAAGCCCGACGGCTTCTCGGCCCCTTTCACAAAAGCGCCCGCGGCCAACGCCTGTCCTTCCGAGAGCGTCATGGGCCTGGGAACCGCCACCGCCGGCGCGTTCTGCAACAGATGCACCACCGATTGCAACGCGTCCAGCTGTTCCTGCAAGGCGGGATCGCGGGCCAGCGCCATTTCCACGCGGCGAGTCTCCGCTTCGCTGACCTGACGGTCGATGTAAGCGGAAAGCAATTCGTCGGAGATGGAGAAGGATGATTTCATTGACGGGTTGATTCCACGCTGGCTCTAGTAGGAAAACGATAACGGGCGGGTAAAAGTTCCTGTCGGGCCTGCATGATGTCGCGTAATTTCGCACGGGCCCGGCTCAGGCGAGATTTCACCGTGCCGATGGAGATGCCCAGGATGTCCGCGGCTTCCTCATAGGAGAAGCCATGAATATCCACCAAGGTCACCACAGCCCGCTGATCGGCATTCAGCTGCCCGATGGCCCACTGGATCATCTGGCTCAATTCCTGCCTCTCTACATAACTCTCCGGCCCCTCTCCCTGATCATGCAGCCGGGGCGAGCTTTCCCCGCTGTTTTCGATGGTCTCGTCCAGGCTGTCGCTGGGCTTGCGTTTGGCTGAGCGAAGATAATCGTAGCACGTGTTCGTGACGATGCGAAGCATCCACGGCTTGAACGCCCCGCCCCGAAAGCCGCCCAGGGCTTTGTACGCTTTGATGAACGCATCCTGTGTGGCGTCCGCGGCCATGTCTGGATCGCCCAAAATGCGATAGGCCACATTATACGCCAGATTCTGATAGCGCAGCACCAACTGGTTGAAGGCAGGGAGATCGCCTTTTTGGGCTGCCGCGATGAGTTGCGATTCATCCATGAGGGCTTGACGAACGGGCTGGAAGCAATTATACTTAGTAGTTGGAGATGCCGAAGTGGCGGAATAGGCAGACGCGACGGTCTCAAAAACCGTTGAGCATTAGGCTCATGTGGGTTCGAGTCCCACCTTCGGCACCTAATGGCAGGCCGTACGGCCTGCCAGAAAGAAATCGTCTATCATTATAGCATATCTAGTGCAGGAGCCAGAGAGATGCCGTTCTTCCGAAAATAGGTTTCGGACGAATCAGATTGAACGTCTCGGCTCCTTTTTGTTGTCCCTTGCACCTCTCTGCACATTACCGAATCCTGGAAACATTCTCTCTCGCCATATGAAAAATAAAAAGACCAGCCTTTGGCTGATCGCCATCGTCGGCATTGCCGCGGGGTTTTTAATGGGACTCTGGGCAGGGTCCCAGTGGCTGCCGCGCATGCAGGCGGCGCAACTCAGCGACCTTTCCGGCGAAGAACAAGATCAGTATGTCACATTGGTCGCGTTGGGGTATGACGCCACCGGGGATTTCGAGAACGCGTCGGCGCAGCTCGCCCGTTTGAAAGCGCCCAATCAGGCCCTTTTGGTCTCTGGCGTGTTGGAGCGCGCGGCCAAAACCGATGCGCCTGCCGGGTATCTCACGGCCCTGGCTCGATTGGCTCTGGCCCTGGGCGCGCCCGAGGCTGCGCTCAAGCCCTATCTGCCTACGCCGACGCCCCAAGCCACTGCTACGCCCCTTCCACCGTCACCCACTCCAGCTCCCGCTACAGGGGCTCAACCCACGGCCACGCCCCAACCCGTCGCCCAGGCCCCCACGGCCACGGCAACAGCCACAACGCCTCCCACGGCCACGCCCACGCCCAAGCCCATGGTCTCCGCCGACAAGGCCGTGAACGTGCGGTCCGGGCCGGGCACCAACTACCCCGTCATCGCCTCGCTGGATGGCGGGGATCAGGCCGTGATTGTGGGGCAGAACCCCGCGGGGGATTGGTGGCAGATTCGTCTGGACAACGAGAAGCTGGGCTGGGTGCTGGGCTCCATCGTCACCGCCCAGGGCGACACCGGGGGCATTCCCGTGGCCTCCAACATCCCCGCGCCGCCCCCTACGCCCACGCCTGCGCCTCCGCCCACGCCCACGGCGCCGCCCAAACCCGCGGTGGATTTCGTGGTCAAGAGCGTGCGATTGTGGGGGCCTCAGGAGAACGGCGGCTGGTTCGACGGCCCCTCCCTCCACTGCGGCGAGAAACGGCAGTTGCGGGCCATCGTGGTGGACGCCAATGGTCAGCCGCTCAACGGCGTCACCGTGCTGGGCATTTATAGCAATGTGGAGCAGGTCACCGGCTCCAAAGGTCCGGGCATGGCCGAGTGGATTTTGGGCGATGGCGACGGCCTGCGCGTCGTGCGGGACGTCGACGGCCGCCAGGTGGTCAGCGAAACCGCCGAGGGATTGGTGACCGATCCCCATCGCATTTCTGATGAAGCTTTCATTGCCGCCGGATACTGCACCGATGCAGCCAGCTGTCAGGCATTGCGGGACGCCAACGCCTGTCATGGCCACTACTCCTGGGATGTCACCTTCCAGCGGACCTATTGATTTTTCGATTATCTCCTTCGGGCGCGTCATGCGCCCTGGTTTTTATGAAGGTTCTTTCATTTTGGAGCTTTCGACCATTCTGGGGTAAGCTTACCCCCATCCACCCCGAAGGTTGATTCGGGGCATCCTGGCCCGAACTGGCGGCTTTCTTGCGCCATTCCGGCCAAAACAAGGAGGTATGAACGCCACGTGATATCTGATTTCGTGAAACGCGCTACGCTTTTCGCCGGCTTGACGGAGGAAGAGCGGGCGGTCATCGTTCGGCGCATGCGCTTACAGCATTTCGCCGCGCATGAAATTATCTACGCCGAGGACGATGCCAGCACCGCTCTCTACCTGATCGAGCATGGCGGCGTGCGCCTCAGTGTGGGGCCGGTTTCTCTGGCCACCCTGGGCGCGGGCGCCACCTTCGGCGAATCGGGCGTCTTTTTGGGACGCCGACGCGCTGTTTCCGCTGAAGCCACCAACGACACCGACGCCTGGGCATTGACCAGCGATGACCTGGAGCAAATCATCCAGGAGCATCCCGCCATCGGGCTCAAACTCTCGCGCAATTTCGGCTCTCGCATCATCCAGGTGGAAAAACACCTGATCCGCAACCGATTGCGCCCGGCCAAGGCCTTCCAGGGTTTGACCGATGGGGAATTGCAGGCGCTGGCCGCCCATCTGGAATTGCTGGATGTCGAGGCGGGACGGGTCATCTATCAGGCAGGGGAGGCCAACGACGGCTTCTTCGTCCTGGAGAATGGCGAGGTCCGGCTTCGCTCCGATGATGGGGAACGCGCCTTAAAACCGGGCGACGTGTTCGGCCTGATGGCCACCCTGGCCAACAAGCCCTACGCCGAAACCGCGGTCGCTAAAAGCGATGCCACCCTCTGGAAACTGAACCGGGAGGCGTTTGAGACCCTGGCCGCCGAACAACCCGAGTTTGCGCCCCATCTCAGCGCCGGTCTACAAGCGCCCCTGCCCGTCAGCGATGAAGAGCTGGCCATGGAGCGGTTGCGGGCGTTGCCTCTCTTCGCCAACCTGGATGACAACACCCTGCGCGCCGTCACCCAGCGCCTGATCGTCCGTCCTGTCGCGGCCGGCGACATCGTCTACAAGGAAGGGGACGTCGGCGACGCCCTCTATCTGGTAGACAAAGGCCGGATCGAGATCGTGGGCAGCGTCAGTCGCAAGGGACAGGTGCTGGCCCGCATCAATGCCGGCGGCTTTTTCGGCGAGATGGCCCTGTTGACGGGCAAGCCTCGCTCTACAGGCGCTCGGGCGGCGGAGAACACCGTGTTGTGGGCTCTTTACCGCTCCGACTTCGAGGAGCTGGTCAACGCCTACCCGGCCATCGGCCAGGCCCTCAGCCAGGTGTTGAAAGATCGTTTGGGCGCGGCCGGTCACGCATTTGTGGAAAAACATTTGCGTTTGATCGGCCTGTTCAGCGGGCTCAGCGTGGAACAGTTGGAAGACGTTGCGGAACGCTTGCTGCCCGCCCGTTATCGGGCTGGGGACATCATCTACAAAGCAGGCGCTCCCGCCAATCGCGTGCACATCATCGAAAAGGGCGTTGTCGAACTGCGCCGAGCCGAGGATGTCCTCACTTTGCGAGATGGCGATTTCTTCGGCGAAGAAGCCATCCTCTCTGGCGAGCCCCATCTCGAAACCGCCTTCGCCAAGACCGACGGTGAATTCTGGGAGCTGACCCGGGAGGAGCTGGAAGCGCTTATTCTCAAGTACCCCATCGTGGGGTTGAATATGAGCCGGGAGCTCAGCCGCAAGCTGCATCGGCTGGCTGAGCAGAAAGCCGCGCGCGTGCAGCCCGCGCCCGTACCCGCACCGGCCCCTGTGGCGGCTCCCGCGACCACCCGGGCCATGCAACCCGCGGCGCCGGCGCCTGTGGCTGCCATTCAGCCGCAGCAACCCGCCAAGCCGGGCATGTTCGATTCCCTGGCGCTGTGGTTTGGCGGCCTCTCCCGAGGAGCCAAATGGCGTCTGGCGCTGCTGATTCTATTCATCGTCTGGCTGCTGGGCGTCGCCATTCCCGCCACCGTGGTCACGGCCCTGAACAGCTCGGAAATGCCCGTCACAGAGAATGGCGCGCCGAGGGTGGCGGTGGCCGAGGATAATGTCATGCAGCCCGTTGCCATGGCCCTTGCCAACCGCGAGGCCACGCATACGCCCATGCCCACGGCCACCTACACGCCCCTTCCCACCGACACGCCGGTTCCCACCGACACCCCCACTGTCACCCCAACGCCCACCAACACCCCCACGGCGACGCCCACCTTCACCCCCACATCCACGCCTACGAACACGCCCCTGCCGCCTACGCCCACCCCGCGGCCTGTGCGGCGGGCCGCCGCGGCCGCTGCGGCGCCAGCTCAACCCACCCCCACCCCGAAACCGGCCAAGCAATACACCCTGGTCGAGGTGCGGCGGTTGAGCCCCTGCGAGAATCGCGGCAAGCACAACATCTACGTCCAAGTGGTGGACGCCAACGGCAACGGCGTCAACGGCGTTTGGGTCATCCAGGCCGTGGCGGGCAACCCGGGCCAGATCCTGGCCAAGAAGCGCACCGAGCAGAAGGATTACTGGATCATGAATCCGCAGAACGGTCGCGTCACCTTCGATATGTTCAAGCACGCCCAGTATGTCGTGTACATCTCCGAAGATGGCGTGAACCCCGCCAGCACCGACTTCACCCAGCCTTTGCATTCCGCCTTTACCGACGAGGCGAATTGCGCGGATGGCGGCGGCGGGAACACCCTGTTCCACAACTCTTTCTCGGTGATCTTCCGCAAGAACTGGTAAGTCGTCACTCTCTCCCTTCAATCCACCAAGACCCGCTTCGGCGGGTCTTTTTTGTGAATGCTTTCTATCTTACATAAACCACAGACTTGTTTTTTCCATGCGAAATTGGTAAAATAGAGAACGTGAACAGCCTTTCCCACTCCGCTTTCCCAATTGCATCTTGATCCATCCCTTTCGGTTTCGCGATAGCTATCTGCTGCAACGACTGGCCAGACACAGCGTTCCCCTCTACCTGGAGCGTCATTTGATTCAACCGCGCTGGCCGTTATGGATGGCGTTAGGGACGCCTGTGCCCTGGCATGGAAGCGGCGTGGCGACCTTTGTTCACCGGCAATCCACTGATTCGCATGCTCCTGACGGCTTTATTCAAGCCAGAAAGCGTTTGGGGCGGCCCGAAGCGGAGCTCTGTTACCTCGCTCCCTCCCTGGAGGCCGATCCCAGCGCAGTTCACACGTGGCGGGCGTTATTGGAACACCTGGTTGCGCATGCGGGGGAGTATGGAATCCAACGGCTGTATGCCTGTCTTCCCGCGCAGGATGAGGCCGCGAGTCTTCTGGCCGAGGGTGGGTTTGCGCTTTATGTGCGAGAAACCCTCTTTGTGTTGCGCGAGACGCGTTCGCAGGTTGACGCCACCCTCGCCCCCTTCATCCGTCCTCAACGAGAGGCCGACAGCTTTTCCCTGCAACGGCTGGCGGATCGTTTCACACCGCCGGTCGTGTTGAAGGCTGAAGGCGTTGATTTCAAAAACGGCGGCGGGAATCATGCGCTGATTTTTCAAAACTGGTGGCAGCCCGACCACGCCGATGGCCTGGTCCTAGAACGCGATGGCGCGCTGGAAGGCGCGGTGATCATCCAGCGAGGCAGCCGCGGCGTTTGGCTACGTTATCTGGGCGATCCGCTGCAACGCGATGTCGTGGAAGCGTTGATGGTGCAGAGTTTGGCCCGATTTCGACCCAACGACAAAGTGGTTTATTGCAGTGTACGGGCCTATCAGAGCGGCCTGGGCGCGTCACTCCATGACCTGGGCTTTGAAGGCGTGGCCGAGTTGGCTCGCTTTGTCAAACACGTCACTGTCCGGGTTCAGGAACCTGCTGTGAGTAAAACTCGTCTTCTTATTGAGACGACATTCCCCGGCGTCATTTCCTCAAAAATGCCTGATTCATGATTGCCGACCAGCATGGATCGCCATGCTTACCAGGCGTCAATGCTGGTTCAACCATCTTCATCTGCAAACATCCCAAAAGTAAATCCATTCCATATATGTTCGAACAACAACTTACGACAACCCAAACCACAACCACCCAGCTCCGCATTACCGACGATCTCGATGCATTGCTGACCGTCTTTCCACCCGAAATCAGCGCCCAACTGCGCGCGCTGGGCCACGAAGGAGAACTCATCGAGATCATCATGGACCTGGGGCGACAGCCCGAGGCCCGCTATGTGGACTCGGATCGGGTGCTGCTCGACCGGGAGATCACGGAGGACGACATCGCCTATGTGGTTGAACGCGTGGGGCAGTTCACCGATGACAATCGCGCGGGCATCACCCGCACGCTGCACCGCATCTCCGCCATCCGCAACCGTCAGGGCAAGGTGGTGGGCTTGACCTGCCGCGTGGGGCGTGCGGTGTATGGCACCATCGACATCATCCAGGACATCGTCACCAGCGGAAAAAGCATCCTCCTGCTGGGCCGTCCGGGCGTGGGCAAGACGACGCTCTTGCGCGAGGCCGCCCGGGTGCTGGCCGACCAGGGCAAGCGGGTGGTGATCGTGGACACATCCAACGAGATCGGCGGCGATGGCGATATCCCGCATCCCGCCATCGGACGGGCCCGGCGCATGCAGGTGCGCAAGCCTTCCGAACAGCATGAGGTCATGATCGAGGCGGTGGAGAATCACATGCCCGAGGTCATTGTCATCGATGAGATCGGCCGCGCCCTGGAAGCCGAGGCCGCGCGCACCATCGCTGAACGAGGCGTACAGCTTATCGGCACCGCGCACGGCCGCACCCTGGCCAACCTGCTCCTCAACCCCACCCTCTCCGACCTGGTGGGCGGCATCGAATCGGTCACCTTGTCCGATGAGGAAGCGCGGCGTCGGGGCACCCAGAAATCGGTGCTCGAGCGCCGTTCTCCCCCCACCTTCGACGTGCTCATCGAGATCGTGGACCGGCAGCATCTCATCGTGCATCACGATGTGAGCAAGGCTGTGGACGCCATCCTGCGAGACCGACCCCTGAAACCCGAGACCCGCTATCGCAATGAAAATGGTGAGATCATCATTGAAAAGGGCGATTCCCTGAAGAAAGACCGGTCCGGCTTGCCCAGCCGCTCCCGCTATGAGAACGGATACGATGTCAACCGCGCGGCCGTGCGGGATGCGCACAGCGGCGCGGTGCGTTCCGTGCGCATCTATCCCTATGGGGTGGGCCAGAACCGCTTGCGGTCGGCAGCGCAGAATCTGGGCGTGCCCATCGAGATCGTCAACGATCTACGCCGGGCGTCCGCGGTCATTACCCTGAAAAATTACTATCGCAAGCGCCCGCAGCCCATCAGCGAAGCCGAGGAGCGGGGCATTCCCATCTATGTCCTCCGATCCAACACCGTACATCAGATGGAGACCCTGTTGGCCGACATCTTTGCACTGCGGGTGGACACCGCGGACCCCGTGAGTCTGGCCATCGAAGAGACCATGCGCGGGGTGGAGAAGGTGCTTGGGGGCGCGCCGGTGGTGGAGCTTTCGCCCCAGCCGCCCGAGGTGCGCCGTCTGCAGCATCAGCTCGCCCGCGAGGCCAATCTCATCTCCCATTCCTATGGCCGCGAGCCCAACCGCCGCGTGCGGTTGTATCGTGAGTGAGGGCGTGGGGAAAGGCCGGGCTCAGTCCATCACGATGGTGAGGGGAGTGCGCAGCCGGATCATGCTTCCGGCTGCGTTCGCTCCGCCCACATTCTCCGTTTAGGCGTCCCGTCGGCCCGCCTCTACGATGGCCTCAACGATTTGGGCGTAGCCTGTGCAGCGGCAGAGGTTGCCGGTGATGGCCTGCATGGCTTCTTCGGGGGTGGGATGGGGGCGTTCGGCCAAGAGGCTGGCGGAGGACATGATGAAGCCAGGGGTGCAGTAGCCACATTGCACCGCGCCATCGTGGGCAAAGGTTTCCTGAACAGGATGCAGCCGGAAGTCGTCGGCCAGACCCTCGACGGTGACGACTTCCGCGCCGTGGGCCCGCGCCGCGGGCGTGATGCAGGCTAGCACGCTGATGCCATCCAGCCACACGGTGCAGGCGCCGCATTCGCCCTCGCCACAGCCTTCTTTCACCCCGGTGAGAAAGCCTCGCTCTCGCAGCGCATCCAGCAGGGTAAGATGCGAGGCGTCGGGCAGGGTGATCACGTCTCCATTCAACCGCAGGGTGACGTCGCTATGTGCGGGAAGTTGAGCGGGCTCGGGAGCAGAAGGATAGCGTCCGTCGCTCTTGCCCCATAACATGACCGGGTCGCCGATCCAGCCTTTGCGCTCTCGCCCATCCGCCAGTTGTTCCAATGCCCGTCGGGTGATGACTCCGGCCAGATGGCGGCGGTACGCGGCCGAGGCCCGGATATCATCGATGGGGCGGATGGCTTCCTGAATCAGCTCGCTGGCAGCGTCGATGCGGTCGGGCGTGAGGGGATGTCCGACCAGGTTTTTTTCGGCGGCGGTCGCCCGCACGATGGTGGGCGCGACGGAGCCCAACGCGATGCGGGCGTCCCGCACCAGGTCGCCGTCGAAATCTAGCATGACCGCGATGTTCACCAGGCTGATGGCCTGGGCCCGGCGCAGGCCCACTTTGATGAAGGTTCCCCGCGCGGTCTCAGGGGGAAGGGGAAAGTGGATGTCCACGATCATCTCGTCGGGAGCCAGCGCGGTTTTGCGCACGCCCAGGAAGAATTCGGGGAAGCTGAGCGTGCGACGGCCTCGGGTGGAAGCCAGGGTGACGCTTGCGTCCAGAACCCAAAGTGCGGGGATGGTGTCGTTGGCCGGGGATGCGGTGGCCAGGTTGCCTGCAAGGGTGCCGCGGTTGCGGATCTGCGGCGATCCCACCTCCCAGCAAGCTCGCAACAGCGGCCAGGCGTGTTCAAGGATGATGGGGCTGGCTACAGCCAGGTTGTGTGTGACCAGCGGACCGATGTGCACTTCTTCCCCGTCCAGGGTGATGCGATCCAGGTCGGGAAGCCGGGAGATGTCGATGAGCGTGCGGGGTGGAGGCGCGCCATGTTCGATCTCCACCAGCACGTCCGTGCCGCCGGCGATGAGTCGGGTGGGGCCCAAGGCTGCATGCGCGGCCAGCGCGTCCAGGGCTTCGTTCAGCGTACGAGGGATGATGTAGTAGGAACTGAGCATGGGCTTATTGTGCAATCAGAAAGGGAAGAATGCAAGTTTGGCCAGGGAGAAGGGTTTCTCTGCCTGAGGGTTATCGGTCGCGCAGACCTGACAGGTTCCTTTCGCATTTTTCGCGTTTTCTGCCTCTCAGGCCGTGGGCCAGGATGGCGTGGATTGGGGTGTCTTCGCCGGGAACCTGTCAGGTCGGGGCTTACGCGTAAAACGCCTGCCAGATGAAGAGAACCAGCATCATTGCGGCAAAGATCATTTTCACGAACATGGCTGCGAGATAACCAAGCATGAAGCCGCGGCTGGCCTTCCAGGCCTGCTTGAGCGCCCCGCCCTGCCGGTAGGTTTCCCAGGCCAGCAGGCCCAGGAAAGCTCCGATAAGCGCGCCGATGAGGTTGAAGATGATGAACCCGACTATAGCGGACGCGCCCGCAACCACCATGCTGAACCAGGACGCGCCGCCTCGTTTCGCGCCCATGGCGGCCAGAGCCACATCGCTGAGCTCCGCCAGGATGGCCAGGAGACCCAGCGCCAGCAGGGTGGGCCAACCCACGGCCTGAAAACCATCCGCCCAGGCCCACACCAGCGCGCTCAGCCAGATGAGCAGCGGGCCCGGGATGATGGGCAGCACAACGCCGATGACTCCGGCGGCCAGGCCGATATAGGCGAGGATCTTCAGGGCTTCTGCGAGGGAGGGAGACATGGTGGGGCGTGGGAGTGGGCGAGTGTGTGAGTCTATCGGCAAGAAGGCGAATGGGCGAGGGAAACGAGGCATTTATGAAGGAGGCGCCATGAGCGCTTGCACGCCGATAAGGATGAAAATGGGATGCGTATTCCGTACTGCGTAATGCGTAATCCGTATCGCCCATCAGTTTAACGCAATACGCCCCTCGTTGCCTCGGCCAACGTGGTTGCCAAAGCCTTTTCGCAAACGATGCCGAC
>CAZDCN010000031.1:0-10926 GCA_964503945.1 uncultured Caldilineales bacterium | reverse complement strand
CGTTCCACTTCGCCCATCTGTTGGGGCATATGCAGGTCTTCAGCCTGGAATTCATTCCCTTCTTCGCGTTGTATTTGTTGCGGGCGCTGGAGGATGCCTCAGGCCAAGACGCCAAGACGCCAAGGGAAAAAGCAGGAGGCAGGAAAAGGCGCAATGCGGGGATGGCGGCGCTGTTTCTGGTGTTGGCCGCCCTCTGCGACTGGTATTTCGCGCTTTATCTGGGTTTCTTTACCCTTGTTGCCCTGGGCTGGCTGCTCATTCGGAGGCGACTGGGCTGGCGGCATCTGCTGATGACAGCTTTCATCTTTGGTTTGACGTTACTGGTCACCGGGCCCTTGCTTGCGCCCATGGTGGTGGAAAGTCTGCGCTACGATTTCATGAAGCCGCCGCCGGGGCAGATCGTCGAGCTCAGCGGCGACCCCGCGGGCTTTCTCCTGCCTTCGGGTCAGCATAGCGTGTGGGGCGAGTGGGCCGCGCGGCTGCGTCAGCCCTTGTCGGCCAGCCCTTCAGAAAACACCCTGTACGTCGGGTTGACGGTCCTGGCGTTGGCCTTGCTGGGGATATGGCGCTGGCGGGGCAAGCTGGGGTTTTGGGCGCTGGCCGCGGTGGCGTTCGCCATCTTCGCCTTGGGTCCCGTCCTTCATCTCTATGGCCGGAACACCGGCATGCCTCTGCCTTACGCGTTGGTTCTGAAGCTGCCTTTTGTGGAAATCGCCCGCACCGTGGCCCGCTATGACTTGCTGGTGATGTTGGCCATGGGCGTGTTGGCCGGGGGCGGGCTTTTGGCGCTGTTGGAGCGAGCGCCTTCGCCGGGGTGGACGTGGGCGCTGGGGGCGGGCGTCATCGCCCTGGTCCTGTTCGACTTTTCGCCCATACCCTATCCCATCAGCCCGCCCGACACACCTGACTTTTACCGCACGCTGGCTGAAACACCGGGCGAAGGCGCGGTCATGAACCTGCCCATGAACTGGGATCGTCCCGGCTATTTGCTTTACCAGACCGTCCACGGCAAACCTCTGACCGCGGCCTACATCACCCGCACCGACCCGCGCACCCTGCCTGGCCGCGTGCCCGTCATCAACCGTTTCCGTCATCTGGCGGAAGATATCAATCGGGTGGACGATCCTGCAGCCTGGGCCCCGACGATGTTCGGGTTTATGGACATCCGCTGGGTCGTGTTGGATCGATACAAAATGCCCCCGGGTCCCACCCGCGAGTTCAACGAAGCCCTGGCCCAGGCGATCTTCCAGGGCCAGACGCCCATCTACGAGGACGACCGCCTGACGGTGTACGAAGCCCCGCCCCCGCCCGCGTCGCCCCTGCCCTTCGTGGAGATCGGCTGGGATTTCGGTCCGTTGCAGCCCGGCCCGGCCCGAGCGGTGGAGGACAGCGCCTTTTTCGTGCTGCACGTCCCCCAGCCAGGGGACTATGCCCTGACCATCACGCCCGCGGCGGGCAACGAGGCGGCCTGGCAGGTGGAGGACGACGCGGGCCGGGTGGCGTTGCGCGGGCGAAGCGAGGCCGCCACGACCACGCTGACGCTGGAGGCTCCCGCCACCCGGTTCCTCATTCGGGCGTTGGAGCCGGGGCTTACTCTCAGTTGGATCGGCATCCGGTGAACCTGTCCTCATAGGACGCGATTGTCTGCCGTTGATGCGTTCTGAATGTCGTAAATTCTTGAAGCGAATGGAAAATAGAGTACAATAGTTAGGCTGTGAGACACATCATCGACATATCCATTCATCAAGGAGGATGATTTTTCATGACCACCCGGACTAAGTCCCTTGCGGAGGAGCTTATCGCTCGCGACGCGGCGAATATCTCCCCTTCCTACACCCGCAGTTATCCCTTCGTTATGGCCAAAGGACGGGGCTCCGAGGTGTGGGATGTGGATGGACGGCGCTTTATCGATTTCGCCACGGGCATTGCGGTGACGAATACGGGGCATAGCCATCCCCATGTGGTGGAGGCGATCAAAAAGCAAGCCGAGGCGTTTTTGCACATGTCGGGCACTGATTTCTATTACGCTCCCCAGATCGAACTGGCCGAGCGTCTGAATCAGATCGTTCCCATCTCCGGGCCCACCAAGGTTTTTTTTGGCAATTCGGGCGCGGAGGCGGTGGAGGCCGCGCTGAAGCTGGCCCGCTGGTATACGAAACGCCCCCGCTTCATCGCCTTCTATCGCGCCTTCCATGGCCGGACCTTTGGCGCGCTCTCCCTGACCGCGTCCAAGGCCATCCAGCGCCAGGGCTTCGCGCCCCTGGTTCCGGGCGTCTCCCACGCGTTCTATCCCAACCCTTACCGCAACCCCTTCCCGGGCGAAGACCCGGGCCAGGCCGCACTGGAATACATCGAAAAGCATCTATTCAAGACCACAACCCCGCCCGACGAGGTGGCGGCCATCATCGTCGAGCCCATCCAGGGCGAGGGCGGCTATGTGGTTCCTCCCGAAAACTTCCTGCCCGGCCTGCGGGAGCTGGCGGACAAATACGGCATCTTGCTCATTTTCGACGAGGTGCAGACTGGCTTCGGGCGCACGGGCAAGATGTTCGCGGCTGAACACTGGGGCGTGGAGCCCGACATCATCACCTTGGCCAAGGGCATTGCCAGCGGCATGCCGCTGGGCGCGACGGTGGCCCGGGCGGAGATCATGAGTTGGCCTCCGGGCGCGCACGCCAGCACCTTCGGCGGCAACCCTGTGAGCTGTGCGGCGGCGCTGGCCACCCTGGACCTGCTGGAGGGCGGGTTCGTGGAGATGGCCGCGCGCAGCGGCGCATATCTCAAATCCCGGCTGCGGGAGATGGCCGAACGCTACCCGGTGATGGGCGATGTTCGGGGCAAAGGCCTGATGGTGGGCGTCGAGCTGGTGAAGGACCCGGAGAGCAAAGCGCCCTGGCCCGAACTGCGGGACCTCATTGTGGAAAAGGCTTTCGAGCATGGCTTGCTCATGCTTGGCTGCGGCCCCAACAGCCTGCGCT
Organism: uncultured Caldilineales bacterium; assembly: GCA_964503945.1. GTDB lineage: Bacteria > Chloroflexota > Anaerolineae > J102 > J102 > M2005. Next base: position 7,948 of record CAZDCN010000031.1, on the reverse strand, counting down.
TCATTCCCGCGCTGAACATCCCCGAAGACCTGTTGGACGAAGGCGTCAACCTCTATGAGGCCGCGCTAGCTGATGCGCTTAAGGCCCTCGGCGGTTGACCATTGACCTGACAGGTCTCTTTAACAATTTTATGCGATTTGAGCGGGCGCTCGCTTTGGCGTGGCGTCCGCTTTTTTCGTCACCGCGGCAGGAGGACCTGTCAGGTCTGAGCGTCACCAAAAGCCCCCTCGCGCAACCAGTTCAACAGCGCCTCTTCCAGGCCATTGTCCTTGCCCAGCATCTGCGTGCCATGACCCTGTCCATCCAGCAGCAGAAGCTGCACCGGACCGGTTGCCAGCCTGCCCAACTCTTGGGCGCTGCCATACGCATATCGGTCCTCGCTGCTGGCGGCCAGGAACAAGGGGCGTTTCCCATACGCCTTCACGGCCTCGGGCGTGGTCACTCCACGGTAATCCAGGCCCGGACTGAGCAGCGCCACGCCTCTGATTTCCGGGTCTTCGGCCGCGTAATTGATGGCGAGATTCGCGCCGATGGATGCGCCGATGAGCGCGATGCGGTCGGGATCGGTTTCGGAGCGAGAGCGCACGAAATCCACAGCGATGGCCGCGTCCTTCGTCATCTTCGACCACTCGCGTTGACCTTCGCTCTCGCCATGGCCCCGCAGATCGATGGCGAGCACAGCGTAACCCGCGTCCTGCAGGGTGCGGGCGAACGCGTCCCAATCTTCGCGATGGCGACCCAGCATGTGCAGCAACACGATGCCGGGAGCGTTGGCAGCCGCGGGGCGGTAGTATGTCCCTTTGATGCGCACGCCGTCCTCGGTGACCATGCCGATGTCGAACACGTCCTTTTTGGCAACCAGGGTGGGCGTGGGGGGTAGGTTGAGGGGCTGGAAGGATGCATTTGCCTGGCGGAGTTGGCTCTCGATGGCTTCGATGGTGGCGACGTAGGTGCGGGTGATGTCCCCAATCTCCTCCTCGGTGGCTCCCCGGACTCTGGCTTTCTCCAGGGTGCTGAAGAGGTCTTGCGCTACGCTGTCCCGTTCATCGAGGAGCGCCTGTTGTTCGGGAGGCAGGGGCGATGCTTGAGGGGCGGGCGTGATTGCGGGGGCGCTGGCGGTCGCGGCCGGGGTCTGAGGCGTGGCGGGCGCGTTGCATCCGGCCAGGAGGAGCATGGATAGGATAAAGATGAAGGGATAAAGACGTCTGGTTTGGGCTTTCATGTCTCCATTGTACTGCACGAAGGGAGGAAATGGGAAGGAAACCAACTCAAGCCGTTTTCCACTGACTTGCTCATGCGTCCCGCACGTGCGATAATTTTGGGTGACCGCCCAACCTGTCTTTTCCACCTCAGGACGCTCTCCATGCCCACTATTAAAAACACCCGACGGGTTTATTCCACGGATTCCGATGTAGACGTGGATCCCCGTCGGGAGAAGAAAAAGAAGCGCGGGAAACAGCGACGCCGCCCGAACACACCGGATGACGGCGTGATTCGGGTCTTCATCGAGCGCAAGGGGAGGAAAGGCAAGGCGGTGTCTGTGCTTCAGGGCGTTCCTGGTGATTCGGTTGCACAGAAGGCGCTGCTCAAACAACTGAAATCAAAGTTAGGCGCGGGAGGTGCGCTCAAAGAGGGCGTCATCGAAATTCAGGGCGATCACCGAGACCGCATCCTCGTTATCCTCACATCCTTAGGCTACAAGGCCAAAAAAGCGGGAGGCTGATATGAAATGGCTGTTTGTCGGACTGGGCGTGCTGATTTTGGCGGGCCTGGCTTTCTATCTCTGGCCTGTGCCCAACAAAGATTTCTCCGAGCTGGCGGACAAGGTGAATCCCAAGGTCAGGGAGTCCTTGCTCGATTTCCGCAAGCTCCATCCCGTGCAAAAGGTGCGGGTGGATGGCCAGGATTGGGAGTATGTGGTCTTTGGAGAGGGCGAGCAAGCCATCCTTTTCCTGCACGGCATGACCGGCGCTTACGACATCTGGTGGCAACAGATGGAGGCCCTCGCGCCCGAGTATCGTGTCATCAGCCTCACTTATCCCCCTGTGGACACGCTGGAGGGAATGAGCCGGGGCGCGCTGGCCGTGCTGGATGCCGCGGGCGTGGATAAGGCCCACGTGGTCGGCTCCTCCCTGGGCGGCTATCTCACCCAATATCTGATGGCCACACACCCCGAACGCATCGACAAGGCCGTGTTTGGGAACACCTTTCCTCCCAACGACGTCTATACTAAGAAGAACGAGAAGCTCATTAAAATCCTGCCTTTTCTGCCGGCTTGGCTGGTGATGAAAACCTTTCGCGGGAATATCGAGAGCAGTGTTTATCCAGCTTCTGGAAATTCTGAACTTGTGTTGGCCTACATGCTTGAGCAAGTGAGCGGGCGTATGAGCAAGGCGCAGGTCGCGGCTCGGGCCAAAGCGGTCATCCAGCCCTTCGCGCCCGCCCGTCCCGATGAACTGGGCATTCCCGTCATGATTATCGAGGCGGACAACGATCCGCTCGTACCCGAGGAGCTACGCGCGCAGCTCAAGCAAACCTATACAACCGCCCGCGTTGAAACGCTACACAATGTGGGTCATTTCCCCTATCTGAACGAACCCGAGACCTACACCCAACTTCTTCGTTCCTTCTTCCAGTAAATGCATAACAGCAACGTTCACTTTTTCAAGGAGATACCATGATGAAACCCAGAACCTCATTTCGACTCCTTCTGCTCCTGGCGGGCCTGCTGGCCCTGACTGCACTCATCGCCGGATGCGGCGGTCAGGTCGAAGCCCAATCCGCGGCCGCGCCTGTGCAACAGGCCTCCGATTCGGGACTGGAAGGCGTCGAGTGGATGCTGGACAGCATCCGCAATGCTGACGGCGATATGAAATCCGTGCATCCTGACGCCCCCGTCACTATGACTTTCGAAGCCGGGCGAGTCAGCGGCAGCGCCGGCTGCAATCGCTATTTCACATCCTATCAGGTGGATGGTGAGAAGATCACATTCGGCGAAGTTGCCATGACCCGGATGCTTTGTCCCGATCCTGTCATGGCTCAGGAGCAAGATTTCGTGAAGGCGCTGGCCGCGGTCGTCCAATTCGATGTGAAAGAGGGCGAGCTCACCTTGATGGATGAGAACGGTGACCCCGTGCTGATTTTCTCAGCGCCTGTGCAGGCTGAGAGCGGAGCCAGGCAGCCTGCGCTGGTCGGGCCGGTGTGGCAATGGCAGAAAACCCAGTTCGAAAACGACACCGAGATCGCTGTGGACGACCCTTCCCGATACTCCATCCAGTTCGGGGAAGATGGCTCCGTTACTGTGAAAGCGGACTGCAATACTGCAGTGGGCGAGTTCACTGCAGAAGATGCCTCCCTTACCATTCAGTTAGGCCCAACCACCAAGGCCATGTGCCCGGAAGGCTCCCAGTCGGATGAATTTCTCAAAGAGCTAAGCAACGCGGCGTCCTATGTGTTCGACGGTGAGCAACTGGTCATCAACATGAAGATGGACGGCGGGAATATGTATTTCCTGCCAGGACAACCCGCGACCGGGCCTCAGCCCACGTCCGAACCTCCGGCCACGACCGCGCCTGCACCCAGTGATGACATGGCCGCGTTTGCGGGTGAGTACAAAGTGATTTTGCCTCCCGCCGAAGCGGATGGCGCGATCATTGTCGTCACCTTGAATTTGATTGAAGATGGAACGCTAACCCTGGATATCCAAGATCTGGGCGCAGGTCAGGAGAAGAGCTATGAGGGCTCCTGGTCTGTGCAGGATGGCGTGGTCACCGCTTCCGTGGATGTGGATGGGGAGACAAAAAGTTTCACCATGACCGTTGACGAGCAGGGCAATCTCGCCGTCGAAGGGGAGGACTTTGTGCTTACGCATATCGATCAGAACATCCCCTTGCACAAACAGCTTCCCATTCCCGTGGACCTTTCCCAGAAAGCCTACGTCTCCCTGGATATCCAGGCGGGCAATCCCCTGGACCCCTTCATCGTGAGCGTCAATGGCGGCGGTTCCCTCAATGCTTCCGCATTGGGTGGCGAATGCAGCGGCTACGTGAACATCGAACCAGTGGCCCGCATCAACTGGCAGGGCGAAGCTTCCATGTCGCGGGTCTTCTTCTACAGCGATCACGATCCCACCCTGATTGTGCAGACCCCTGATGGCGAATTCCACTGCAACGACGACGCCAACGTGCTTTTGCTGGACCCCAGCATCACCTTCGAGAATCCACAACCCGGCATCTACAACATCTGGGTGGGCAGCTATCATCCTGACCAGCTGATTCCGGGCGTGCTCGTGGTGACCACGCGCGAGGATGTGCGGGTGGAGACGTTTACTCTGGATGGACTGATCAAGCGCGGGCCTATTGCCGACGTGACTCAGGCCCCCGGCGGTCGGGCTACGCAAGAGCTTGTGGACGCCATCAAGAACATGAAGAAGGGCGTGAAGACTCTGAAGCCGGGCAAACCCCTGACGGTGCGGGTTACCGCTGATGGGAATATCCCTGCGTTCGAGTTCAAGGTGGAAGGCCAGATCTGCAACGGTTTTATCAAGGGAACGCCCGATTTGGCCTTTGATTGGAATGGCAAATCGGATCAACTCAACATTTTCTTTGAAGGCGATGGTGACAGCACCTTATTGGTGGTAACGCCTGACGGTCGGGTGTTGTGTAACGATGACGCTCAGCTGGGCGAGAACATCAACCCTTTGGTCACCATCGAACAGCCCGAGAAAGGCCGCTACGCCGCGTTCGTGGGCCGGGTGAATGTGGAAGCGCCCGTCAAAGGCAAGCTCACCGTCACCGACGCCCCGGACGCCGGGCCTGAAGTCCTGAACGAGAAATAAGGTCAACCTGCACTTTCACGGAGAGATACATCATGAAACGCATTTTCACTCTGAAAACAATCGTGGCTGTGGCGGTTCTCCTGATCGCTATCGGCGCTACGACCCTGGCCGCGTCCAATCCCCAAACGGAGTTCAACGCCCAAACTGCGCCCAACCAGTGGCGCATGGATTTCTATCCCAACCTGGATTGGGCGGGCTATCCTGTCTACACCCAATACAGCACCTACCTCAACTACAACTGGGGCGAAGGCGCGCCTGGCCCCAATCTGCCCGCGGCCAATTGGACTATGCGGGCCACGCTGACGACCTACTTCTACGGCGGCGAATATCAAATCCAAGTGCTGGCCGATGACGAATTTGTCTTTATGCTCGACGGCGTCATCTACATGGACACGGTGGGCCAGGGACTTAGCGGCAAGACCGTCGTCTTTTCTGTGCCCGTCTCCCAGGGCTTTCACACCATCCGCATCGATTTCCGGCAATACTCCGGGCCAGGCTATCTGCTCGGCAGTTGGTTCTATGTCAAACCGGGCAATCCCGCACCACAGCTCCCCGATCGGCCCCTGCCCGCTCCCCTGCCGCCTCAATCCGCTCCCAGTGTGCAGACCCAATACGGCGACTTTACTCCTTGTATCCAGCAAGGGCTGCATCAATCCAAATGCTTCCACTCGGACGGAGCCTGGAATTCCCCGAACTTGGGCTCCATCGAACTTGAGCCGCCCATTACCATTTGGGGCAACTGCGAACCCGCCGATTCCGATGTGGTGTGGACAGTTGACACCACGACCGATCCTATGATTACCAAGGAATTCCGTTGTTCCAAGACCCTGGCTGGTTGGTTCCCGCATTGATGTTGGGACAATGAAACGAAGAGGCCCGGATGCAAGCAATTGTCTGCATTCGGGCCTCTTTTCGATGCAGCTGTGCACTTTTCATGCTACATCAGCCGCTGGCGAGACAGGCTCAATGAGGATGTCGTCAAAGGGACGGGGTTGCTGGACCCGCACCGCCTGCTGTTTTATCAACTCCAGCACGGCCAGAAACGTGACGATGATCTCCATGCGGCTGCGGGCCTGCCGCAAAAGTTGCTTAAGCCGTAATGGCTGGCCTGATTTCAACCGCTGGCCCAGTTCCTCCAGCTTCTCCTCAATGGTGACTTCCAGAGGAGCGATACTGTGGAGCGGCGGTTCGGGCGGGTTCAGCTCCTCCAGCACTTCGTAAAGCGCGTCCAGCAGCACATCGACATTGAGCCCTTCGGGATCCAGTCGTTTTTCCATGACGGGCGGCGGAGCCAGCCGCACGAAGGTGCGCAAGCCCCGGACTTCCAGCTCTTTCAGAAAAGCGGCTTTTTGCTTGAATCGTTTGTATTCGCGCAATTGTCGGGCCAGAGCTTCGCCTGGGTCTTCCTCCTCATCTTCCTCCTCCGGCTCTGGACGGGGCAATAGCGCTGCGTATTTGATGTAGAGCAGGCGCGCGGCCATCACCAGGAACTCAGCGATGTCATCGGGTCGTAGCTGTTCCAGCTCGGCCATATAATCTAGATATTGCTGGGTGACCTTGGCCAAGCTGATGGCTGTAATGGGCAACTCCTCCCGTTCAATCAAGTGAAGGAGAAGGTCCATCGGGCCTTCGAAAGCTTCCAAATGGATGATATAGTTTTGGTTGGATTTAAGGACGAAGGGCGCGGGCATGGGAAAAGAATTGTGGCATGGAGGAGTTTGTTCGACGTTTGGGCATTATACGCTTGGCGAGAGGATGAGGCAATTCTGGCGGAAAGCATTCCTTGTTCGCTGCATCTGCACCAGGTTTGCTGTGGAAAGTGATTGCCCTTCATTCATACCCCATGCGATGGTGCGAACCTTGGCACTTTCATTCCCGGTCGGTTATTCTAGATACATCCTCTTTTCAATCCGATTTTCAAAATTATACACTTGGAGGCAAGTCCCAAATGGCATTCAATTTGCGTAATCGACATTTTCTTAAGCTTCTTGATTTCACGCCCGAAGAGATCATGTTTTTGCTCAAATTGAGTCGTGATCTCAAGTCGGCCAAATATGGCGGCTATGAACAGCCGCGGTTGCAGGGCAAAAATATAGCGCTGATCTTCGAAAAGAGCTCCACTCGCACTCGCACCGCGTTTGAGGTGGCAGCTTACGATCAGGGTGCGCATGTCACCTACCTGGGTCCCACTGGCTCACACATCGGCAAGAAGGAGACCATGAAGGACACCGCTCGTGTGCTGGGGCGGATGTACGATGCCATCGAGTATCGCGGATTCGCCCAGGAGAACGTGGAGATTCTGGCCCGGTATGCGGGCGTGCCCGTGTGGAACGGCCTTACCAACGAATGGCACCCCACCCAGATCCTGGCCGACGCGCTGACTATGTGGGAACACTCCCTCAAGCCCTTGCGCGAGGTTTCCTATTGCTTTCTGGGAGACGCCCGTAACAATATGGGCAATTCCCTGATGGTAGGGGGCGTAAAGCTGGGCATGGATGTGCGTCTGTGCGCGCCGAAACACCTCTGGCCCGAGGACCATCTCATCGCCACGTGTCAGGAAATCGCCAGGGAGACGGGCGCGCGGCTGACGCTAACCGAGGATGTGGCCGAGGGCGTCGCGGGCGCGGATTTCCTGTATACCGATGTGTGGGTTTCCATGGGCGAGCCCGATTCGGTGTGGGCGGAGCGCATCGAGCTGTTGCTTCCCTACCAGGTCAATGCCAAGACCATGGCGCTGACGGGCAATCCCGACACGAAATTCATGCACTGCCTGCCTGCTTTCCACAATGCGGAGACCCAGGTGGGCAAGGAGATCTTCGAGAAATTCGGCATCGAGGCCATGGAGGTCACCGATGAGGTCTTCGAATCCCCGGCTTCCATCGTCTTCGATCAGGCCGAGAACCGTATGCACACCATCAAGGCTGTCATGGTGGCCACGCTGGGCGACTAAGCTTTCCTCCACCCTGGCAGACGCACCGTGCTGCCAGGGTGTTTTCTTTTCACCGACGAATCCTCCCCCTTCACTCTCAGCCTCCATGAGCGGTAGCTCGCCGATGAGGATGAAAATTTCGTCTACGTCATGCTGAGCGACCGAAGGGAGCGAAGCATCTA
>CAZDCN010000030.1:0-10962 GCA_964503945.1 uncultured Caldilineales bacterium | reverse complement strand
GCGATGGCGAAGAGGCTGTCCACCCGCTCCTGGGGCGTTTCGCCGATGCCAATGAGGATGCCCGTGGTAAAGGGAATGCGCAGCCGCCCTGCGACCTCCATCGCGGCGAGACGACGCTGGGGCGCTTTGTCGGGACAGCCGAAATGCGCCTGGCCCTTTTCCATGAGCCGGGGGCTGACGTTCTCCAGCATCATGCCCATGCTGCCCGCCCAGGGCCGCAATTGACGCCATTCCGCCTCGTAGAGCGCGCCGGGGTTGGGATGGGGCAGCAGGCTCGTTTCCTCGAACACGAATTTGGTCATAGCGGCCAGATAATCCACCGTCGTCTCATAGCCCAACTGAGCAAGTTGCTCTCGCGCGGCCGCGTGCGCCAGCTCAGGCCGCTCCCCCAGCGAAAAGAGCGCCTCCTTGCATCCTGCTTGCTCTCCCGCGCGAGCGATAGCCAACACCTCGTCGGGAGTCAGTGTTTTGGCAAGGGAATCGCCCGGCGCGCGGGCGAAGGTGCAATAAGCGCATTTATCCCGGCACAGGTTAGTGAGGGGGATGAAAACCTTGCGCGAATAGGTGACCGTGCGCCCCCAGGCCGCGTCCCGCACCGCGGAGGCCCGGTGCATCAGGGCCAGAAGATCGCGACCGCGTGCGCGGATGAGCGCATACGCCTCCTCCCGAGCGATAGGTGAGAAATTCATTGGGGCTTCTTTCTTTTTTCTCCGCCCGGAGATCGGAATCGTAGGGACGCGTCTAGTTTCATTCTTTGCCTCGACATGGATGCTACGCCAGAATTGCCGCGGAAGAGCTCCTATCGATGACTGGAGCAACAGACTGGTGGCCTATTGTACAATCTTCGTGAGGCGAACACAAGGAATCCATCGCATCGGTGGAGATGAGGTTTCCATTCATGCGTAATTTCGGGTTACACTATGTACTCACATCTTTGCAGAATTTTTCGACCCAATTCACTCTTTCCATCCCATATTCTGGAGGAATACCATGAAGAAGCGCCTATTTGCTCTTACCGCGCTCATTCTGCTCGTAGGAATGCTTGTCAGCGCCTGTGGTGCGCCCGCTACGGAAGCGCCCGCGCCTACGCAACCGCCCGCCCAGCCGACTGAGGCCCCTGCGCAACCCACGGAGGCGCCTGCCCAGCCCACCGAAGCGCCCGCTCAGGAAGCTGTCACCATCCAGGTGTTCTATCCGGTAGCCGTGGACGCGCCCATCGCCGACATCCTCAAAGGATACATCGATAAATTCCAGGAGGAAAACCCAAACATCATTGTGGAGCCCGTGTTCTCAGGCGGATACGGCGATGTTAAGACCGCCATCCAGACCACCATCGACGGCGGCGGCCAGCCCCCCGCCCTGGCTGTGATGCTGGCAGTGGATGTCTACGATTTGATCAACGCGGACTACATCATTCCTCTGGATGACTACATCAAGGGCATGGACGATGGGAAGGCCTATCTGGATGACTTCTTCCCTGCATTCATGGAAAACTCTTACACTGAAGATGGTCAACTTTGGAGCATTCCCTTCCAGCGCAGCGCCGTGGTGCTCTATTACAATGCAGATCTGTTCAAGGAAAATGGCATCGAGCCCCCCGATAGTTGGGAGGCGCTAGGCCTGGCGGGACAGAAATTGACCTTGCGCGAGGGGGATGAAGTGAAGCGATGGGGCATAGAATGGCCTTCGGGCTGGCCTTACTGGCTGTTCCAGCCCCTGGCCATCGGCAACGGTCAGAACATCGTCGGCGACTCCTCCACCGAAGTTTACTTTGACAACCCCAAAGTCATCGAGGCCGTGCAATACTACATCGACCTCTCCCATGAATATAAGGCCATGCCCGAGGGCGTTCAGGCGGTGTGGGGACAGGCTCCCAGCGACCTGGCGAGCGGCCAGACTGCGATGATCGTGCACTCCACGGGCAGTCTGCGCGGCATTTTAGAGCAAGCAGACTTCGAGGTAGGCGTTATGCCCATTCCAGGCCATGAAAAGGGAACCTTCGCCACCGTTCCTGGCGGCGGCAATCTCTACATCTTCAAAGATGTGCCCAAGGAACAACAGGACGCGGCCTGGAAATTCATCGAATTTCTGAGCCGTCCCGAAAACGCTGCGGACTTCAGCATCAACACCGGTTACATCGCCACCCGCCAGAGCGCATATGATACGCTGGCCATGAAGGAATATCTTGATAAAACGCCGCAAGCTGCAGCCACCCGGGACGCGCTGCAGTATGCAGGCAAGGAATTCTCCGTCCAGAACTTGGGCGAAGTGCGCAACATCTTCCACGATTACTTGCAAAAGGCATACAATGGCGAGATGAGCCCGGCAGAGGCCATGACCGCGGCGCAGAAAGCCGCGGATGAAGCACTGGCTCCCTTCCGCGATTAAGTTAGATTTCGAGTGCAGGAATGGGGATCAGGATCAGCTAGAGCAGTCATCGCTGCTCTCACAGCGATCCTGATCCCTTTCTTTACTCTGATAAATCAAAAAATCCCAGGAAAAATCATCACGGAATGCTGATTCATATTCTACCCCGGATTTCCCCACAGCCATCCAGCCTCCCCCCTTTTCCCAGGAGCGGCTTATGACTGCCGGTTCGCCCGATGTGAGAAAGCGTAAGCGCCGAAATCCTCTCCTTCCATATTTGCTCATCCTCCCGACTTTTCTTTTCGTGACCATGTTCACGGCTTGGCCCACGCTCCTTGCTTTTTATCAAAGCTTTTTCCGACAACGCCTGAACATCGCCAAATTTCGGGACCCCACGTTCATCGGCCTGGGAAATTATACAGCGCTTTTTTCCGATGACCGCTTTCTCCTCGTTTTGAAAAACACTCTGGTCTACGTGCTGGTGACCGCGCCCATCAGCATTGTCCTGGGTTTCCTCTTTGCCATGCTCATCAATCGCACCATCAAAGGCATTGGCCTGGCCCGACTGGCTTTCTTCCAACCCACCATTCTGCCCATGGTCAGCGCCGCCACCATCTGGATGTTCTTTTTCACGCCCGATTATGGATTGTGGAACACCTTCCTCCAGCAGTTAGGCTATTCCGGCCCGCAGAACTGGACCGGCAACCCGGATCTCGCACTCATCGCCATCATGATTGTGGCTGTCTGGAAGAATGCGGGCTACTACATGATTTTCTATCTCGCGGGGATGCAGAGCTTACCCACTGATGTGTACGAGGCAGCGGTGCTAGACGGAGCCAACGCCTGGCAGATGATGTGGCGCATCACCCTACCCTTGTTGCGCCGCACCACCCTCTTTGTCTCCACCATCGCATTTATCGGCGCGTTTCAAATGGTGGACCATATTTTTGTGCTGACCAAGGGTGGTCCAAGCCGGGCAAGCACAGTATTGCTTTACTATCTGTGGCAGGTTCGGTTTGAAAATCAGGATGTGGGCCGAGCCGCGGCCCTGACCATCATCCTGATTGTTTTCCTGCTCATTTTCACGGTCACTAATTTCGTACTTTCTGAGCGCAAGGAGGGTGAAGCACATGCCTGACCCTATCTCCCCGCGTGGGTTTTGGTCCCGATTCGTTTATTGGTTGATGCTTGGCGTCACAGCACTGCTGGCACTCCTTTGGGCTGTGCCCGTCATCTGGGCCTTCGTCGCCTCCACTCGGCCCGCGTCCGAGCCTCTAGGGCGAGGCGATGTATGGTTCGGCAGCTATCTCACCCTGGAAAACTACGCCCGGGCCATGACGCTGGCCCCCTTTCAACTTTATTATGTCAATACAATCGTCATCGTGCTTATGATCCTGGGCGTACAACTCATTACCATCACTCTAGCCGGATTCGCGTTCGCGCATTACCGCTTCATGGGTAAAAAGTTGCTGCTCTTCTTCATTCTCCTGCAATTGATGATACCCACCACAGCGTTACTGGCCCCCAACTTCAGCACCATCCGGGCGCTGGGCCTGTTCGACACCCGCCTGGCCATCGCTATTCCCTATTTTGGCTCTGCGTTTGGCACATTTCTCATGCGCCAGGCCTTTCTGGAGGTGCCACAGGATCTGGTGGATGCGGGGATCATCGACGGCTGCAACTGGCATCAACTCTTACGCCACATCTATCTGCCGCCCTCGAAATCCATGCTTGTGGCGTTTGGGCTGTCATCGGTGGTATGGCACTGGAACGAGTTTCTGTGGCCGCTGGTGGTCACCAACAGCGACAAGAGCCGCCCCCTCACGGCAGGTCTGGTGCGATTCACTCAGTTGGGAGAGATCGGCGCGCAGTGGTCCCTGCTCACCGCGGCCACGCTGCTGGTAATTGCCCCCCTGTTCATCGCCTTTCTCATCTTCCAGCGCCAATTCATCCAAAGTTTCGTTCATTCGGGATTGAAATGACATGATCACAAATGACACGTTCGACGTTCTTTTCCTCATCGCCCGGCCCGCCGCGGGCAAGAGCGAGATCATCGACTATCTCAAGCGCACGCCCGAGGCCGACCGCTTCCGGCGCTTTCACATCGGGCCCTTCGACGAGCTGGACGACTTCCCCATGATTTGGGCTTGGTTCGAGGAAGACGCCATCCTCGAAAGCATGGGACGACCTCGTCTTCATACCGACGACCAGGGCTATTTCCTGCATAACGACCTGTGGCACGTGCTCATCGAACGCCTTGACCTGGACTATCACAAGCTGTTACGTGACCACCCCAACTATCACGCCTGTCGCACAGCCATTATTGAATTCGCCCGGGGCAGTGAACATGGCGGGTTCAGTCAGGCGTTTCAGCATTTCTCGCATGACACACTGGCTCGAGGCGCAATCCTTTACATCCGAGTCTCGTGGGAAGAATCGCTGCGAAAAAACCGACGCCGCTTCAACCCTGAACGCCCTGACAGCATCCTGGAGCATGGATTGCCCGACGACAAGCTGGCGCGGCTCTACAAGGAAAGCGATTGGGAGATGTTCAGCGCCGAGGACCCGGAATTCATCACCATCCAGGGCGTTCCCGTCCCCTATGCGGTATTCGAAAACGAAGATGACGTGACTACCGCCCGCGGCCCGGAGTTGGGGAAACGTCTGGAAGAAACCCTAGGCCGGTTGTGGGAGATTGCCAGGAAACGGCAGGCATGAGAAAATGATAGAGCGTCATCCCCTCGATTAGCATCACCAGGAGAAGCCATCATGTCCCACGCTTTCAGCGCCCGCACCAAAATCCTTTTCGTCATCGGCGTCATCTTCGCCCTGTCCTTCATCGCGGGGGAACTCACAGACAACTATCCCCTGCGGCTGGCAACCAAAACCATTCCCGTGCTGTTGATGGCGCTCTACCTGGTCATGCAGCCGAACAAGGGCCGTTTCCAATGGCTGATCATCATTGGGCTGCTGTTGGGGGCTTCAGGCGATTTCTTCCTGGAATTCTCGCCCGACACCTTCCTGATTGGTCTCGTCTCCTTCCTGATCGGGCATATATTCTACATCCTCGCCTTCCTCAGCGACTGTCGTCGTCCGGCATGGGGCGTCGCCATCTTCGCCTATCTCTACGGCGTGGCCATTTACAGCTTTCTGGACATGGGCGACATGGGGGACATGGCGTTGCCCGTGCTCCTGTACATACTGGTCATCGCCACGATGCTATGGCGGGCCGCGGCCCGTTTTCACGCGCCTGGCGTAAACCAAAAGTCAGCCAAGGCAGGCCTGTTAGGTTCGCTTTTCTTCGTCGGCAGCGATTCCTTGCTGGCCATAACCCTCTTCGTATACGCCTTGCCTTACGCTGGCATCGTGATCATCATTGCCTACTGGCTGGGACAATTAGGCATCACCCTGGCCGCAAGCTATCAACAGCATGCATCGATGTCCTCCGCCGCCGCATCTCCCCCATCACCATAACATTTCCTGCCGTCCATGGACACACAGCGTCTGGCCCGCGCGTTGATCGACCAGCCTGATCCCGAGACGCGCGCCCGGCTATTTGCGGAACATGCGGCGCAACTAAATGATGACCTGGCCCAGTCCCTAAAAACCCTGTCGGATTACTATCTCCGCACCGAGGTGGCGCGGGCCCAAAACGCCGCGGACGCCTTGTTGCAACTGGCGGAATTCACCAAAAACCCTAGGCATCGGGCGCTAGGACTGCTGGCATGGGGAAATATCTACACCCTGGCGCTGGGAGAATATGAAAACGCCATTCCCTTTTTTGACGAGGCCACGGCCATCTACCGGGAAGAAAATGATCGAACGAACATGGCCCGATCGCAGATTGGAAAAATCTGGGCGTTGCTCAATCTCAGTCGCTATGAGGAGGTGGAGAGCACGGCAGAGTGGGCCTCACAGATCCTGGAAGAGGAGCATGAGCTGCTGTTATTGGCGAAACTGAGCATGAACCGAGCCGTCAGCCGAGGCCGCCAAGGAGATGATCTGGGAGCCCTGGCCATGTTTGATCACACCCGCGCCCTGCTGGTGGAGCTTGGCGAAGAAGGCCGACCCTTTATCCCCTGGGTGGACCAAAACCGCAGCATCGTCTTGCGGAATCTGGGCCGAATGCAAGAATCTCTCACCGCGGCTGAGCGGGCCTGGCGCGGCATGGAAGCCCATGGCGAATTTGTGGAAGCCGCTCGCGCCCGTCAGAGCATGGCTGTAACCTATCTCCTGCTGGGTCGCTACACCGAAGCCCTCACTCTCATGGAGGAAGCCCGCCGCATTTTCATCGAGGATGGCCGTCTCAGGGACGCGCTTTTGTTAGACGTTTTCCTGTGCGATGCTCTGCTGGCGCTGCGCCGTTTTCACGAGGTGCTGGAAATTATCCAGAAAGTGCGTCCTTTCTTCGCCCAACGCGACCTGCACCAAGAAATCGGGCGGGCGTTGCTGGATGAAGCGGTCGCCTATGCGGGTCTGGGCCGGTTCGAAGAAGCACGCGCCTCCCTAACCGAAGCCCGCCAGCACTTCATTGCGGACGCCAATCCTGCGCTCATTGCCGCCGCAGACCTGGAACTGGCTGCGCTCCTCCTCCACCTGGGCGAATTAGATGCCAGCGCCCAATTGCTGCATGATGCGGAACAGGTCTTCAGCAACGGTGACCAACGGCCTCAACTGGCCCAAGCCCAAGTGCTTCGGGCCCGCGTCGCCCTAGCCCAGGGCCAGTGGTCCTGGGCGGAATCACTGGCGCGGCAGGCCCTGAAAACTGCCCAACAAGAGCAAATTATCACCCTCGCCCTTCGTTGTCGCCATATTTTGGGACAGGTCTTGGCCCATCGAGGCGAATTTCCACAGGCCGCCAGCGAGTACGAACGCGCCATCAGCCACCTGGAACGCCTCCATGGTTACCTGATGACCGAGTTCCAGGCTGACTTTCTGGAAGATAAGACCGACATTTATGAAAACGCGGTGTTGCTAGCGCTGGACATGGGCGAGGATGAAAAAGCGTTGGCGCTTGCCGAGCGGGCTAAATCCCGATCGTTGCTGAGTATGCTCGCTCATCGTTTGGACTTGAGTTTACATGCCCGCAGCGCCGAGGATGAAGCCATCGTGGCGGAGCTGATGCACCTGCGCCGGGAGAGAGAACGCATTTTGCTTCGCTGGGAAACAGGGGAAGAGGCGCGAGCAGGCAAAGATGCACAAAAGGCCCAGTATCAAATATGGAAGATAGAGCGTCAAATTACAAAACGATGGCATCAACTTCTTCTCCACAATGCGGATTACGCCAGGGACGCTGCTCTGTGGCAGGTGCGCACCGAATCCCCCCAACCCTGGCTGGATGGAGAGACCCTGCTTGTGGAATATTTCCTGGCCAGGGGGCAGATCATCGTTTTTCTCATCGACAAAAACCGGATCGAAACCCGAAAGTTGAAGATCGCCCCGGCTCAGGTCGCGCGCTGGCTCAACATGCTGGCGCTGAACAACCGGTCTCTGCCCTGGGCTCCCCCCGAACGCCAGCATCAGCTGGCCCGCAACGCTCGCGGCATCCTGGCCCGATTGCACCAGGCGATCATCGCGCCCTTCCTGGCCCGCCTGAACCGTTATCCTCGACTCATCATCATCCCTCACGGGGCCTTGCACTATCTTCCCTTCCACGCCCTGTTCGATGGAGAGCGCTACCTCCTTGAGACCCATGAGGTCTCTTATCTCCCCGCCAGCAGCTTGATGCAATTCATCGCTCGCGACCGCAGCCACGACGGTCGCACGGTGGCGTTTGGCTATTCGGGCCACGGCTATTTCCCCCAGGCCCCGGAAGAGGCCCGCCGCGTGGCAACCATCATGAGGGGCAGGGCCTGGGTGGAGGAAGAGGCCACCCTGCATCGGGTGAAGGAGGAAACCCCCACCGCGCGAGCGGTGCACTTCGCCGCCCACGGCGCATTTCGGGCCGATAACCCCCTGTTCTCAGGCATCCTGCTGGCCGACGGCTGGCTCACAGCCCTGGATATCTTCAACCTGCGCTTCGAGGCGTCCCTCATCACCCTCAGCGCCTGCGAAACGGGCCAGCATCGCGTGGGCGGCGGGGATGAACTATTAGGCCTGACCCGTTCTTTTCTATATGCGGGAGCAGCCTCCCTCCTCCTCAGTTACTGGCAGATCCCTGACGCCATCGCTTTCGCCTTCATTGATGATTTCTATCAGCGTTTAGTCGCGGGCAAGCGCAAGGCCCAGGCCCTGCGCGAAGCGCAGCTGGCTCTGATGCGTCTCGGGCAGGAAGGCGACTCGGCCACATCTCACTATCAACACCCCTTCATCTGGGCTCCCTATTTTCTAATGGGATCGCCCGACGCGTTGTAATCAGCTCTCGTTGCATCGTGCTAGAAAAAGGAGGACCACGCCATGCTTGATGCGCCCCACATTCCCTTCATCCCCGGTCAAATCATTCTTTTCGGACACCCCCACCGCCTGGACATGTTGTTGGGGGAGCGTCCGGACGTTGGAGAGAGGGAAGGCCCCCTGCCGGAACGGGATGCGCCTCGACCCCGAGCCCTACGCCTGCTGGCCCGCTCCCAATTTCAGCTCAGCATTCCATCTGACAAAGAACAGGGGCTGTTGCCTTCACTGCCTCAGCCCGAACTTCGGGAGTTGCGACTTTATCACATCGAGGAAGAAGAGGCGCCCCTGCTGGATTTTCTGCGCGGCCGACGCCAGACCTTCCAAGATGTGATCATCGAGCGCAACTACTTCACCCGAGCCATCCCCTGGACCGGCGCTGGCAGCCCCTGGACGGGAGCTGGCAGCCCCTGGACCGGTGCAGGCAGTCCTTGGACCGGAGCTGGCAGTCCCTGGACTGGCGCGGGCAGTCCCTGGACGGTGGGCGGAAGCCCCTGGACGGTGGGAGGCAGCCCCTGGCTGGAAATGCAAAACCAGGGGGGCGAGTTCCTGCGGAAACGGGCCGAGCAACTCTTTTCCAAGCAGTGGGCGTTTGGGGCCGCCGGCGTGGATGCCCATGCCCTGCTGGTTCGCCGCACGCCTGAGCAAAAGGATGGCGAAGGCGTGGTTGTGGGCGTATTTGACACATCCCCCTTCCCCGTGCCCTTTACCAGCGTCACCCTGGATATGCCGCCAGCCCCCCTGACGCTGTCTCTGAAGCATCCCATCCCCGGCGGCGCGCCTGGCGGATGCAGCGGCCTGGCAGCCAACCACGGCTTTTTTGTGGCCGGACTCATCCACGCCCTGGCCCCTGCCGCCGACATCCAGCTCATCCGCGTGCTCGATGACTCGGCCCAGGGGAATCTCTTCACCCTGGTCGCCTCCCTATACGAGTTTATCAGCGGCCTGCCCAAGCATCAACGCGCGGTCATCAACCTCAGTCTGGGTTTTGTTGGCTCGGATGTGGCGGGCGAAGAGGATTGGGACGGGCCCGATCTGCTGCGAGACGCGCTGGAGCGAGCCTATCGTAAGAACATCGTCACCGTAGCCGCGGCAGGGAATGAGAATGACGGCAGCGAGGAGGACTTGCCTGCCGAGTTTCCCGCTCGTTGGGAATTCGTGGTGGGCGTGGCTGCCAGCGACAGCAAGAAACGTCGGGCCTGCTTCTCCAACCAGGGGGACGTCATGGCTCCGGGCGGCTCGGGTCTGAAAAATTGCCTCCCGCCCGCGGGCCGCTGTCACGATGGTGACTGTCCCTACACCCTCATTAGTCTGAACGTAGCATCTTACACCGGCTACGGCTACGGCATCGGCACCTCCTTTGCCGCGCCTCTGGTCTCGGGCCTGGCCGCCCGCCTGCAGGCCAGCCTGGAAGAGATCGCCACGGGCATCGATCCCAATCAACCAGCTGCAGGCAGCGAAACGGTAATCTCCCTTTTGCAACAAGCCGCCGCAGCCAATGACGGCGTGATTCGGGCCTCCGCCTGAACGCTCCCTTTCCCCCCTGCCAGGTCGTCAGAGCGCAAAGACGTTGAGTCGCCATCCGCGTCTTTGCGTTCCTGGCGACCACGCGGGCTTTTTCCTAGGCAAAAGGAAAAGCGGCAACCTGTTGCAGGCTGCCGCTCAAGGGCGCACACGCCACACCAGAGGGTGCTTTTGTTTCGGGCGAAGGCAGTTTAGGGTTGGGCAGATGCGAAGCGAAGACGCAATGGATACCTGTAAGCAATGAGCTGACGCTGACGATGCGCACGCTCATAACTTTCAGGAAGGGGCGAGGAAAGCACATCCTTGCCTGCAAAGAATTGGGCGAGAGAGATGACAGTCGGGTGTCGGCAAAGATCCACCAACGTTACTTCGACCTGCAGAGCCGCTTGAAGGCGGCGCCGCATGGCATCCAGCAGACGCGGATTTCCCCCCAAATCATAGAAATGGTCATGCAAGCCAACGTGATCGACCTGCAAAACATCCCTCCAGATTGTGGAAATGGTTTCGGCTAGCTCAAACGTAGTCATGTGAATGTCACACGGATGGTTGGCGAGAGAAGAGCCGCCCGAGCTGAGGGGCATCATCTTCCTGCTGGTTTTGGCGAGAGGATCGAAACGAATAGGTAAAGCAATGGTGCAAACGGTGTGGCGTGCTTGAATTGCGCTACTTAATTCTTATGAC
>CAZDCN010000029.1:7856-10973 GCA_964503945.1 uncultured Caldilineales bacterium | reverse complement strand
TGTTTGCCCGTGTCCTCCTCATACACCAGCATGGGGATGAAGCGGAAGTTCTCCGGCAGTTGCCGCTTTTCCTCGGGGTATTGGATGGTGAAAAGGCCTTTGACCTCGGGCGGCTGCTGCAACACCTTGCCCGCGGGCGTGTTGATGGAGTTGATGTAGCGCGAGGCCTGCCCGATATCGTCGGTGAAGGTGGTGATGGTGCGCTTGAGCGTCACGCCCAAGCCGCGGATGATGCCGCTTCCGAACATAGAAATCGCGTCCTATGAGTGGGAATGGGAAGGATGCGTTTTAACCTTTAACGATCCGTCTCGCCGAGCACGATGTCGATGGCGCCCAGGATGATGATGGCGTCCGCGACTTTGTAGCCGATGGACATGTGCTCCAGGGAAGTCAGGTTGATGTAGGAGGGCGCCCGCACATGATAGCGCCAGGGGTTGTCGCCGCCGTCGGAGACGAGGTAGAAGCCCAGCTCCCCTTTGGGCGCTTCCACCGCGGCGTAGGCGTCGCCCTTGGGTACGCGGAAGGTGTAGGCGGGCTTTTTATTCATGATGGGGCCGCCAGGGAGGTTGTCCAATGCCTGTTTGAGGATGCGGATGGACTGACGGATCTCGCCCAGGCGCACCAGGTAGCGAGCGTAAACATCGCAGCCGTCATTGGTGACGATGTCCCAGTCGAAATGGTCGTAGACGCTATAAGGGCGGGCCTTGCGCACATCATAGGGCACGCCCGAAGCCCGCAGCATGGGGCCCGACATGCTGGTGGCGATGGCGTCCTCGGCCGAAAGATAGCCCACGCCGATGGTGCGCTCTTTGATGATCTCGTTTTCGGTGAGATAACGGTCGAATTCGTCCACCTTGGCGGGCAGGCGGTTGAAGACCAGATCCCGGGCGGTCTTCAGCCAGGCGTCATCCACATCGGTTTTCACCCCGCCGAAGCGCATGTAGTTGACCATCATGCGGCTGCCGGAGACGGCCTCGAACAGGTCGAGGATGAGCTCGCGCTCTTCGATGGCGTAGAGGGCCGGGGTGAAGAATGCGCCCAGGTCGTTGAGCAGAAAGCCGATGGTCCACAGATGGTTCTGCACGCGGGTGAGTTCGGCCATGATCACCCGCAGATATTCGGCTCGTTCGGGCGGCTTGGCCTTGTCGCCCAGCATCTTCTCCACCGCCAGCACATAACCGAAGTTGTTGGACATGGCCGAGAGGTAGTCCAAACGGTCGGTGAAGGGGATGTTCATGAGCCAGGTGTTGCGCTCGCCAATCTTCTCATGGTTGCGGTGGAGATAGCCCATCTCCGGCTCCAGCCCCACGATGGTCTCACCATCCAGGGCCACAATCATGCGGAACACGCCGTGAGTGGAAGGGTGCTGCGGCCCCATGTTCACCACGATGCGGTCGGTGGCGATGTGCTCCTGGCCCGCCTTCACCGGCGGTTCGTGGATTTTGGGCAGGGGCGGGGGCGGCGCGACAAAGGTGTCGGGGTCCCAACCTTTGGGGTAGTGGACGTTGTCGCCCCAGGGCGCGCGATCCTCCTCCCAGCCATAATGGCCTTCGGGCCAGCGGCTCTTATAGGGCTTGTGATCTTCTTCGTAATAGGCTTCTTTCCAGTCCTTGCGCATGGGATGCCCATGGAAGCCCTCCCATAAGAGGATGCGGCGCAGCCTGGGATGCCC
Organism: uncultured Caldilineales bacterium; assembly: GCA_964503945.1. GTDB lineage: Bacteria > Chloroflexota > Anaerolineae > J102 > J102 > M2005. The sequence goes on along the minus strand of CAZDCN010000029.1, from coordinate 9,301 downwards.
TTTGAATTTGATGCCGAACAGATCCCACGCTTCCCGTTCCTGCAGGTCCGCGCCCGGCCACACCAGGATCACGCTGGGGAGTTCGGGATCGTTTTCGGGCAGGCGCACTTTCAGCACAATGCCGTCGCCGCCCTTTTTCGTATTGAAGAGATGATACACCACCTCGAAGCGATCCTCGGCGGTGCGGCCCGGATAGCCCAGATAATCCACGGCCTGCAGGGAGGATAGAAAATCAAAGCCCTCTTCGTTGCGAAGATAGAGGGCGAAATCCACCAGTTTGTCCCGGTCGACGATGATGCCGGAGTCATCGGCATCCAGCACGGCGCCGGGGACCGCGTCCGCGTAAGGCAGACTCTTGACAGCGACTTGTTCTTCAGCCATGAGTTAGTTCTCCTCGGCAACGGTTTCGGATGCCATGGTGTACATCCGGATTTCTTCCGCCCGTTGGGGGTCGAAGATGTCGGGGCCCAGTTGGGGGATGGGGATGGCCTTGGGCGTGGTCTTGCGATACCACGGCACGGTCTTGATGGACTGCTGCGCGATCTTCTGCTGCAGCTTCATCAACCCATAGAGCAGCGCCTCGGGGGTGGGCGGGCAGCCGGGCACATACACATCCACGGGGATGAGCTTATCCACGCCCGAGACTACATTGTAGCCCGCCTTGAAGGGGCCACCGCTGGTGGCGCAAGCGCCCATGGCCACCACATAGCGAGGCTCGGCCATCTGGTTGTAGAGCCGAACGATGGTGGGGGCCATGCGCTTGGTCACCGTGCCCGAGACGATCATCAAGTCCGCCTGACGCGGCGAAGGCCGCATCACCTCCATGCCAAAACGGGCGAGGTCATAGCGGCCTGCGGCGGTGCTGATCATCTCGATGGCGCAGCAAGCGAGACCGAACAACATGGGCCACACACTGTTCTTGCGGCTCCAGTTGTACATGAAATCCAGTGTCGTCAAAAAGACGTTGCCTTTGACTTCTTCGGGGATTTGATTATCGTTGGCCATACCCTGATGATTCCTTTTTTGAGTTGGCGGCGGCGCGATGAAGACAAACCACACACCCTCATCCCAACCGCCTGGGAAGACGCCATGCTGTCATAGCACGGGCCTTTTTGGGGTGATGCGACGACGATGACGCAAGCATGCTGATTATAACAGCCTCTAAAGATGGGTGTCAAGGTGAAAAAGCCTACAGTTCCAAGGGTAGCATGGTTTTGACGGGGCGTCAGTAAGGGGGTTCACCATCCCTTTCCCCGCCTCGCGGTTTGTGATTTTTCCCCGCTTTCCATTACACTTCCCCCATCGTCGGCAGCCGGCGCCTGAAGCTGAAACCCGACCTGCGCCTGGACGGACCTCCGGCCTGCCGAATAACGCTCCGTGCATGGAGCGCCCCACCCCCCAACCCATCCCACGCCCTCTCGCTCCTTCGCCCTCTCCCAAACCAT
>CAZDCN010000029.1:5827-7846 GCA_964503945.1 uncultured Caldilineales bacterium | reverse complement strand
CGCCTTCGGCCCCTACCGCATCGAACGCGAGATCGGTCGCGGCGGCATGGCCATCGTCTATCTGGCCTATCATCAATGGCTGGATCGTCCGGTCGCGCTCAAAATCCTGCGGCCGGAGCTGCAACAGGATGCCGAGTTGGTGCAGCGATTCCTGGTGGAGGCCCGGTCCGCGGCCCGCCTGGAACATCCCAACATCGTGGCGGTGTACGACGCCGGGGAAGTGGAGGGCGTTCATTATCTGGCCATGGAATATGTGGAGGGGGAGACCCTGGCCGACGTGCTGGCGCGCGTGGATGGGCCGCTGCCCACCGATTTCGTCATCAGCGTCACCACGCAGGTGGCATCGGCGCTGGATTACGCGCATCGGCGGGGGGTGGTGCATCGGGATGTGAAACCCAGCAACATCCTGGTTCAGGCCAACGGCAAAGTGCGGCTAACCGATTTCGGCATTGCCCGCGCGGTGGGGCTGCGCACGCCCGAACAAAAAGCCGCGGTGCTGGGCACGCCCGAATACATGTCCCCCGAACAGGCCATGGGGCGGCCGGTGGATGGTCGCAGCGATGTGTACAGCCTGGGCGTGGTGGTCTATCACATGCTCACCGGGCGGCCCCCCTTCACAGGCGAAACCTATCGCGATATCCTCTACGCCCATGTCCATGAACCGCCGCCCGATCCGCGGTCGCTGAACCCCCAACTGCCCCCCGAGGCGACTCGGGTGTTCCATCGGGCCATGGCGAAACATCCGGATGAGCGCTATCCCACCGCGGGCGCGTTCTCGCAGGCCCTGCGCCGGGCGTTGCGCCCCGCCCGGGCCGAGCCCGTGGTCGTGGAGAAAAAAGCGCCCATTTGGATGTACGTCCTCATCGGCGTCCTGCTGGGGCTGGCCGCGCTGTCACTCACGGGCTGGCTGTTGCTGCGCAGCAATGCTTTTGGGCGACCTCCCGCCAGCGCGCTCCCCGCGTCGCCGCCCACCACCCAGGCCCCCACGGCTGGCGAGACTCCCACCCTCGGGCAGCCTCCGGTGGCCGCGGCCCCGACGGAAACGCCCACGCCCACCGCCAGCCCTACGGCCACACTCACGCCCACGCTGACGCCCACCGCCAGCCCCACGCCCACGGCCACGCCCACACCCAACTATCCCCCGCGCATCGCCTACGTCTCCGACCGCACAGGCGTCCCCCAGATCTATCTCATCCACAGCGACGGGACCAACGACGTGCAATTGACCTACGAAGGCCGGAATGAGCACCCCTTCTGGTCTGCCGATGGCGCGTTCATCTATTTCATCTCCGATCGCGGCCAGGGCCCGGCCCTGTGGTCCATGCGCGCGGATGGCAGCGATCAGCAGGAGGTGCTGCGGGTGCCGGGCAGCACCGGCTACGGGCTCAGCCCCAACGGCGAACACGTCACCTTCCTGCAACCCGGTCCCGACGGCGTTCAACTTTTCCTGGATGGGCTGCTGTGGGCCGCGTTTCCGGGCCGGCATCTCGCCTACCAGTGGTCGCCCGACAGTCAACATGTGGTCGTCGAGATCGGTTATTCCAAGACCATCGGCGTGCTCAACATCGCCGGCGCGGATGTCACGCCCATCACGGATCCCGCTTATGCGAGCTGGAATCCCGGCTGGTCGCCCGATGGGCAGTTCGTGGTCTTCGCCTCCACCAAGGACGGCAACGCGGGCATTTACACGGCCAGCATCATCCCCGGCGAACCCATCCGCCTCACGCCTCTAGACGTCTGGTCCCAGGCGCCGAGCTGGTCCCCCGACGGCTCCCTCATCGCCCACATCACGGGCGAGGGCGGGGGACAGTGGGGGCTTTATGTGGTGGATACTGTAGGCGCCAATCGGGCGCAGCTCTTCTCCCCGGTCTTTCCCGAGGCCCCGGCGGTCTGGTCCAGCGACAGCCAGCAGCTTGCCTTCATCATTCAGGATGGGGATGATGAGATCGCGGTGATCCGGCGGGATGGGTCGGGCTTTTTGCGGTTGACGGATAACAGCGCCCGGGATTGGGACCCGGC
>CAZDCN010000029.1:0-5727 GCA_964503945.1 uncultured Caldilineales bacterium | reverse complement strand
ATGGGTCGGGCTTTTTGCGGTTGACGGATAACAGCGCCCGGGATTGGGACCCGGCCTGGGAGCCGCGTTAGCGTGTGAGCGTGTGAGCGTGTGGGCGTGTGGGCGCTCCGCTCTAACTGGCGGCGTCTGCGGAGGTCAACGCCCACAGCAGGTCCGCGTGGGGGTGCAAGGAGCTGGGGGATTCGTGATGTTCGATGAGCCAGCACGCGAGCTCGGAGCAGCCCGCTGCGCGGGCCCACTGCGCGCCGATGCGAGGATGTTCCTGGAGCACATGGAAGGGATAGCGCCAGCTTTCGGGGGGCGCGGGCGCGGCGAGTTTGCGCCACCAGCCGGGCGCGAGATGCTTGAGGAGGACTTTCAGGGTGCGCTGCCACACCGAGAGGCGCGCGGCGGCTTTGCCGCAATCGTGCAGCAGGGCCGCGGTGAGGAGGTCGGGCTGGTCGTAGCCGTGGGCCGCCAACCAGGCGTGCACCCGCAGGCTGTGGGCCCGGTCCTCCCGGCTCATGCGCTGGAAGAGGGCCAGCGCGTCGGGGGGGAGCAGCTCTCGGGCCGGGCGTTCGTCCAGTTCGCCCAAGGGCCCGAACAAGCTCTCCAGCCCGCGATGGATGCGTCGGCGCAGGGATGCGTGGGCGTTCGATGCGGAGGTCATGGTGAGGATTATAGCATGAATGGCGCGAGTTGGAGACTGGATCAATGCAGTCGGCGCGAGGGGGTCCAATCTCAGTTCGGGGCGCTTCAAGGTCGCCCGGAGCGAACACGTCGGGCCACAAGCGACGCCGGGTGAACCCGGCTGCGGGGGAGACCGAGGGGGGCGGCGCCCAATTTGAAATTGCTGGCGGGATTGCGCTACTCTTGGGATTTCGATACAATGGAAATATCGGTTTAGACCCAACTGCTTACGCGCCCGACTGGGCGCCGCAAAGGCTCGCCGACCTGTGTCGGCGGTCTAAGCCGTTTGCAGATGGCGGGTCGCAAAAGGAGGATTTCCCACCTTCGCGACCAGCAAATGGCGGCAAAATGGGACATCCACCTTCAATGTGACGTTTAGACAGTTCTTTCATATGGGAGGACCCTCATGAAGAAGCAACTTCTCACGCTCATTCTGAGCGTTCTTCTCATCGGATGGACGTTTTGGGGCCTGGCGCAGGGGGTGATGGCGCAGAGCGGTCCAGATTTCGACGAGCTCAAAATGCAATTCTGGCTTGATGCACCGGGCATGGATGCAAGCCCGTCACAGATAACCGTCCAAACATCCCCGCCTGAGGATATCGAGATTTCAGACGCCAAGACGTATCCCTTTGGATACGCCTCCTTGATGACGTTTCAATCCTTTCTCGATGGCAACTGGAACATTTTCCTCAGCAACGGCAATTACGAAAAGCTGTGGCGGTTGACCGATGACCCGGCTTCCGATGTGGAGCCACGCCTGAATGCCGCCGGGGATGCAGTCGTCTTTGCCTCAAAACGCCATGGCAACTGGGATGTCTTCAGTCTGGCGCTGGATGAAGGCCGTCTGCGACGGCTGACCACGGACGGACGGGACGAAGGGACCCCGACCTGGTCGCCCGACGGACGCCAGATCGCTTATTCCAAAAAGGCGGGGGAACACTATGTCTTGTACCTCATGGCCGCAGATGGTTCGGGACAAAGAAGGCTCTCTTTTCCTGGGAACGCAGACGACATCCAACCCGATTTTTCTCCCGATGGCCGACACATTACGTTCGTGCGTCGACATGACAGGGGATACGGCTCCCTCATGGTCATGGATGCCCATGGCGGGAACGTGCGAGAGTTGGCTTCAGCCCTGCGTTACTTGCAAAATCCCCGTTGGTCACCCGACGGACGCCGCATCGCATTCGACTACGACGCCGATGGGGATGAGTGGAATGAGCTGGCGGTCATCGATGTCGCAACAGGCGCGATCCGCACGGCCATTGATTTCAACGAACGCCTTACGGATGCATGGTTTGGCGCCTGGACGGGCGAGGAAGACTACGCGGTGATCGTGCGAGCCTCTTATGAGATTCGAGACAATCGCCTTTATCTGAAACAAACCCGGCTATTCCTCAGTCGAATCGACAGGCATCACTATGAGTTGTACGAGTCCAGTTGGGTGGACGCGCGGCCCGATTGGCGACGAGTGGACAATGATCCCCCCACCGTTACCCTGGACCCTCTGCCAAGGACCTCCCCCGCAGTCTTCCAAGTACGGTGGTCCGGAGAAGATGTGGGCATAGCCGGTTTAGCCTATTATGAGGTGCAAAAGAAAGTTGGCAATGGCGACTGGGAGATGTGGCTGCCACACACTATGCAAACCAGCGCCCAATTCTACGGCGGCGGCATGGCGGGCAAACTGATTTCCTTCCGGGTGCGCGCGGCGGACCGCGCGGGCAATGTGACGCCTTGGTCCGCCGCCCCGCAAATCAAGACCGTCATCGAAACCCTTCGGCCCCAAGTGGAATTCGATCCCATCCCAGAGATGCTACGAAAGTGTGAGCTGATCTCATGGCAGGCAGAGGATCCGGGGGGATCGGGCGTCAGCGTGAGTCACTTCCAATTGCGAGAGGCGGGGACAACCGAGTGGCGAAATCTAGGTCCTCCCAACAGTATGACGCGGAGGATTTGCGAGACGGCCGGGCGCACCTACGAATTCCGAGTGCGGGTGAAAGATGTGGCTGGCAATTGGTCTTCGTGGGTTTATCTCCATCCCGTGACGCTGTATCAATGGAAGATCGCAGGTCGCGGCGCGGACAATCGAGGGCGACCACTCCCGGTGGAAGCGGATCTGTCGCCTCCTGCGTTCACGAGAACGACCGATGCTTACACTGGCCGATACGCGAGTTACACAGACATGGCCTCTCAGGTTTATACAGTCACCTGGCAGGCTCCCGGCTATCTGCCTCTCCCCGCCACCGCCTTTGATGGGGTGGCGGATGCCGCGAGGGACATCGTCTTCCCGCCGGCGGACAACCTCCTGCCTGATTGGGGATTCGAGGAGGATGAACTGACACAGAACTGGCAGGTGGAAGGACGGGCCGCCATCATCGAAAACGCGCGCCATACGGGCCGCCGGGCCTTGCGTTTGGGCGAACCTCTCCAATTCACCAGGGAAGAACTCTGGCCGGGTTATGCCGCCCGCCTGACGTGGTCGCCCCGGGGGGTGGGTTATCTGGCATTCATGGGCGCGGCTGCCGATGGGCATGGTTCTGAAATCTACTTCGCAACCCGATCCACCGATGGATCGTGGTCTACTCTAAAGAATGTCTCGCATCATCCCGACAACTTCACCACCCTGACCATGCAGCTGGATAGGGAAAGGGATATCCTCTATCTGGCCTGGTACAATGGCATGGATTGGCGCTATGCCGTGCGAAGGGCTGATGGCGTCTGGTCCCCTTCCGAGCTGGCGCCTCCGCCAGTGGAGGGCTGGCGGTCCCCCTATCATGAAACGCTGGACCCAGCCCTGGACGCGGCAGGGAACTTCTATCTTCCCTACCTGGTGTATCGGAACAAAATCGAATTCTATCTTTCCATTCGCAGCCTGAACGGCGCATGGCATTCCGAAAAAGTGGTTGGGAATTTATCCTACAGCGACATCAGCTATGTGGTCCAGCCTGGGGGAGAAGTTCATGTCGTCTGGTTTCAGGAAAGCGGCGCAGCCCAACGGCTCTTCTACCGCCATCGCCTTGACACCGGACAGTGGGAAGACCCTGTGCAACTACCCTATCCTGAAGTCCCCTTTAGTCAACCTATATCTTTGGTTCAGGATACGTCGGGTGCGCTGCATTTGTTCTGGTTTTGCAACGCAGACAATGGCGTCGACCAACTCTGTCATGCTGAGCGAAATCTGCAGGGTTCGTGGAAAGCACAAGAGATCCTGGTGAGGGGCGACGCCGTCCATCGGATTAGCGATTGGAAGGTCATCGCCGACGCGGCCAATCGCATCCACCTGCTGCTATTCCGGGGAGAGGCGTTGCTTTATCGTCAGCGCCGCGCGGATGGCTCCTGGAGCGATGACTACGCCATTGATCCCCTTTATTCCGTTCCCGGTTTTCAGGGCCTTTGGGATTACAGAATGGTGGTGGACGCCCAAAATCAGGTGCATTTTAGCTGGAGTCGAAAGGAGAACAATGCGGATGTCGGGCCGGAAACCTATTACCGAATCCTGTCTCCGCAGGGACGGCTTTCATCCCCAATTCGAGTGGGGCCGATCATCTATGCTGATCTGGCGACCACACCGCAAGGAGTCGCTCATATCGTTGGGGGAAGTGTGCAAACGAGCAGGCTGATGTATGCACATGACGCTTTGACCGCCCGCGATGGGTGGGATGCCATCTCCCGCTCAGTGCATATCCCCGCCGACATGGAATCCCCCACGCTCTCCTTGTTCGCCAAAAGCATCGGCGCGCCGGACGCCGTTATCAAGGTGGACGACCAGACGCTTCCTCTGTGTCCCGACAACCAGGAGGAGGATTGGCGCCACTGCTGGGTCGACATGGCGCCCTGGCGCGGGCAAACCGTGAACCTGCGCCTGGAGGTGAAGCAACATGCAGGAACCCTGCCCATTTGGGCTGATTTCGACGAACTCACCCTGGGCAGCGGCGCCTTTCCCGACCTGTGGGTCGCCGCGCCGTCGCTATCCCTGCCTTCCCGCCAACCCCAAACGCTGACGCTGACCTATGGCAACGCCAGCGACGAGGTGGCTGCTCGCGACGTGGTGATCACCGCCACCCTACCCTCGGACGCCCTACTCATTTCCACTTCTCCCCCCGCGCGGGTGAATGGCGAGACTTTAACCTGGGCGTTTCCCGAACTTCCTCCGACCAACTCGGGTGAAATCAAGCTCACCCTGGAGATGCAAACGCCCGATGTCCTCCGCTCTTTGTACGCGGCCATTGAGACGGCATCTCTGGAACCGAACCAGGGGAACAATGAGGTGGAAATGGCGCTTTTCGTCGATGGTTTCACCCAGCGTCTCCCCCTGATGATGAGATGATCTGCGCAGGCCCCATGGGCGCTTCCACGCCTTTGTGGTAAAATGAGGTGCGAACCCCTGCACCACCCCACACACTCCCATTTCACGCCCATGAAAGTCAAACTTTACGCCACTCTGCGCCCGCTGGTGGGCGCGTCCAGCGTCGAGGTCGAGGCCGGGCCCGGCGACGCGGTGCGCGACGTCATCACCGAACTGCTGGAACGCTATCCCCAACTGCGGGACGAGCTCATGCAGGATGGGGAGATCTCCCCCCGCATCCACATCTTCCTCAATGGCCGGGAGGTGCGCTACATGGATGGGCTGGACATGCCCATCCCCGAGGATGCCGACCTGCGCATCTTCCCGCCCGTGGGCGGCGGCGCGTGATCCCCTGGCGCATCGAGCGCGACGACCAGGGCGCGCCCTGGGTTCACATCGAACTGCGGAGCGCGCCCTTGTGGATCGTCCAGTCTTATCTGGTCAAAGTTGGGGGGCGGGTGGTGGAGCCGGAGCGGCGGGTGGAGGGAGATGGCTGGGTGGCGCACCTGCGGGAGGGGGAGCCGGTGGCGCTGGGATCGTTGCGCATCGGGCGGGGCTGGCTGGACATCCGCGGCGAGGATGCAGCAACGTTGGAGGCGTTGATGAGTCGGTTGGGATGGATGTTGATGCGCGGGGGCGGGTGATTTAAAGCGGGGAGGTTATTTGCGAACCATGGGCAGGTACATCAAGGAGCAGTCATGCACCTGGATGGA
>CAZDCN010000028.1:0-11277 GCA_964503945.1 uncultured Caldilineales bacterium | reverse complement strand
CACCTGCGACCTGCCACCTGCAAACCTGACTTTCATTTGTGTTTCCTTTATTTGTGTCTTCTATCTGTGGTTCTCCCTATCAGTGGGTTATTTACGGAACAGGAGGTGACCATGCCCGATCTGCGCGCGCATCTCCCGGCCATTATTGCCACCTCCCTTTTCTGGCTGGCTCTATTCGTAGCTTACGCGCTGTTTGGCATCAGGCAGCCCGCGCCCGAGCCCATCGAAATCGTCCCTCCCGACGCCCAATCCGCCGAACCTATCTGCCCGGACCCCATCGTCGCCACTGAGCCAACACCCACGCCCTCCCCATTACGGATCTACGTCAGCGGCGCGGTGCGCGAACAAGGCGTCTACCGCCTGCCTCCGGACAGCCTCGTCGTAGACGCCATCGACGCCGCGGGCGGCGCGCTGGATGACGCCGACCTGATCGCCATCAATCTCGCCCATCCCCTGTCCGACGGCGAACAGATCTACGTGCCCACCCAGGAAGAAACCGCGGGCCCGCCTCCCGTCACCCGTTTCGGAAGCAACGCATCCATCGAAAGCGGAAGCGCAACCAATGACCATCTCCCATCTTCCCCCATTGACCTGAACACCGCCACCCAGGAGGAGCTGGAAAGCCTGCCCGGCATCGGGCCCGCCATGGCCCAGCGCATCATCGAAGGCCGCCCCTACAGCAAAGTGGAAGACCTGCTGCGGGTGAAGGGCATTGGCGAAGCCAAACTGGCGAAAATCCGCTCGTATGTCACCGTGCGCTGAGCGCGGCCGCCGAAAACATGCTATACTTGAGTCATCAGCACCCCGGAGGAAGCCATGGCTACACGCGCCCCGACCTTCATCTCTGAACCCACGCCCCAGACGCCTACTGACTCCCGCCCGCCTCTGGCCCCGGGTGACCGGCTCACTCGGGCCGAATTCGAGCGGCGCTATCGCGCGCATCCTGAGATCAAGAAAGCGGAACTCATCGAAGGAATCGTGTACATGCCCTCGCCCACCCATTTTCATCAACACAGCGTGCCTCATTTGCTGGTGAACACCTGGCTGGGGACCTATGTCGCCTACACGCCTGGCGTCTACGCCGCGGACAATGCCACCGTGCGATTGGACAACGAAAACGAAATCCAACCAGACGCGCTCCTGCGCCTGGACGAGAAGCTGGGCGGGAGCTCGCGAGTCAGCGAGGATGATTTTCTGGTGGGGCCGCCCGAGCTGGCGGTGGAGATCGCGGCCAGCAGCGCCGCCTACGACATGCACGTCAAGCGGCGGCTCTACGCCCGCGTCGGCGTGCAGGAGTACATCGCCTTGCAGATGTACGAACGCCGGTTGGACTGGTTCGCGCTGAGGGAGGGCGTGTATGAACCCCTGGCGCCCGATGAGGAGGGCTTGCTGCACAGCGAGGTCTTTCCGGGCCTGTGGCTGGATGGGAAAGCGCTCCTGGTCGGGGATGTGAAACGGGTGTTGGAGGGCTTGCAAAAGGGATTGGCGTCCCAGGAGCACGCCGAGTTTGTCGCACGCCTGCAAGGGGAGCTTACCACCCCATCATCTGGAGCAGAAGATACATCACCGGGGCCACAAAAATAAAAGAATCGATGCGATCGAACAAGCCGCCGTGCCCTGGGATCAGGTTGGAGGAGTCCTTGGCCCCGGCCTGACGTTTGAACAGGGATTCGCTGAGGTCGCCCAGGGGGCCCACAACGCCCACGATCACGCCCAGGATCGCGCCCTGCCACCAGACCCCGTCGGGGACGAGGAATTGCACCATGAGCGCCGCTGCGATCGCACCCGCGATCAACCCGCCGAAAAACCCCTCCCAGGTCTTCTTGGGGCTGATGCGCTCCCAAAACTTATGCTTCCCGATGGCCCGTCCTGTGAAGTAAGCGCCCGAATCCATGACCCACACGGTGACGGCCATCACCACCAGCCACAGCAGCCCATCCTCGCGGGTGCGCATCAGGGCCAGGAAACGCAGCGTCATGCCCAGATAGATGGCCGCGCCCAGGGTGAGCAGCAGATCCGTGGGCGCGCTGGGACGGTTGAGGAAGAGCGCCATCACCAGTCCCAGCAGGATGACCACGGCCAGGATCGCTTGCAAGCGCAAGGGGTCTTGCGGCAGCCCTCCTTCGGCCACCAACAACGCGGCCACCGGCGCGCCCAACCCCATCACAGGTTGAGCGAAATCATTCATCCCTAACAGCCGCAGCAATTCCCAAGCGGTGACGCCCGCATACAAAGCCACAAACCCGGTAAACCACCATCCCCCCAGCCAGGCCACCAGGGCCACCAACGGGATGAGGGCGATGGCGGAGAGGACGCGTTGCTTGAGCATGCCTATCGTTCCGTATCTTTGATCTTGCCAAAGCGCCGATCGCGGTGCTGAAACACGGCCACGGCCTTGCGCAATTCGGCCTCATCGAAATCGGGCCAGTAAACGGGCGTGGAATAGAACTCGGCGTACGCGGCCTGCCAGATGAGAAAATTGGAGAGCCGGAACTCCCCGCCCGTGCGGATGATGAGGTCAGGGTCAGGGAGGTCGGGCGTGTAGAGATGCTGGCTGACCACCTCCTCAGTCACGGCTTCGGGCGGAATGCCCTCCCGCATGATCTTGCGGATGGCGTCCACGATCTCCGCCCGCCCCCCATAGTTGAAGGCGACATTCAGCACAATCGCGTCGTTGTCTCGGGTGCGTTCGATGGCGTAGCGGATTTCATGTTGCAATTGGGGATTCACGCCCTCCAACCGGCCGCTGTGAAGGATGCGCACGCCGTTCGCGTCCAGGTCATCCAGCTCCTCCTGGATATTCTGGCTGATGAGCCGCATGAGATGATCCACCTCATCTTTGGGGCGGGCCCAGTTTTCGGTGCTGAATGCATAGACGGTGAGGACCTTGATGCCGATACGCACCGATTCCTGCAGAATGCGGCGGATGTTTTTCGTGCCTGCGCGATGGCCCGCGGCCCGGGGCAGCCCTCGCGCCCGGGCCCAGCGGCCATTCCCATCCATGATGACGCCCACATGCACCGGAATCACGCCTTGGGGATCAAGGATGGCGTCCGTTTCCGACGGTTTGGGCGTGCGGCTGAAAATTCCAGGCATACGGGCCTCTATACTTCCATGATCTCGTCGATTTTCTGCTCCCCGATTTCATCGATTTTCTCGATGTACTTATCGGTCAGCTTCTGAATCTCGTCCATGCCCCACCGCAGGTCATCCTCGGTGATCATGCTCTCCTTTTCGAAATCGCGCAGGTCGGAGATGGCGTCGCGACGCACATTGCGCACGGCCACCCTCGCTTCCTCCACCCGCTTCTTCACCTGCCGAGCCAGCTCGCGGCGTCGCTCCTCGGTGAGCTGAGGGATGGTCAACCGGATGATCTTGCCATCATTGGATGGATTCAGGCCCAAATCGGAATTGAGAATGGCCTTTTCGATCATCTTGATATCGCCCGGGCTGAAGGGGCGGATGGCCAGCAGCCGGGGCTCGGGCACGGTCACCACCGCGATCTGGTTGATGGCCGTGGCCGTGCCGTAGTAATCCACCTTGACATGGTCCAGCAACGCGGGCGAGGCGCGACCGGTGCGGATAGCCGCCAGGTCATGCTTCAGGGCTTTGATCGCGCCCTCCATCCGTTCTTCGGTTTCGGATTTGACTTCGTCAATGATTTCGTTGGACATAGAGCACGCTCCTCAGTAGGCGGCATGGATGCAGTCGAAATGCGGGAACGACGGCGACGCCAACCAACGTCGCCGGCCCATGAAACAGAAAACCGTCCATTGGCCAAATCATTGTACAAAAAGAATGGGCAATTGAAAAACCGCTCAGGCCCTATTTGTAAATGATGGTGCCCACGCGTTCACCCCGGACCGCCCGGGGGAGCGCGTCCTCCTGCCAGAGATTGAGCACGATGATGGGCAGGTCGTTATCCATGCACAGGGTGATGGCGGTCGTGTCCATGACCTTGAGGCGCTTGTTGACCGCGTCGATGTAGGTGAGATGATCGAATTTCCGGGCGGTAGGATCCACTTTGGGGTCGCCATCATACACGCCATCCACTTTGGTGGCCTTGATCAACACCTCGGCGTCGATCTCCATGGCCCGCAACGCGCCCGCCGTGTCGGTGGTGAAATAGGGATTGCCCGTGCCCGCGCCCAGGATCACCACCCGGCCTTTTTCCAGATGCCGCACGGCCCGCCCTCGGATGTAGGGCTCGGCGATGGCTTTCATCTCGATGGCGGTCTGCACCCGGGTGACCACGCCCGCCCGCTCCAGCGCGTCCTGCAAAGCCAGGGCGTTCATCACCGTGGCCAGCATGCCCATGTGATCCGCGGTGGTGCGCTCCATGCCGTGAGCCAGACCCTGCGCGCCCCGCCACAGGTTGCCCGCGCCGATGACAATGGCCACCTGCACGCCGAGATCGTGCACGGCTTTCACTTTGGCTGCCAGGATCTCAGCCTGGGTGGGATCGATGCCAAAGCCGTCAGGTCCGGCCAGAGCTTCTCCTCCCAGTTTGAGTAAAATGCGGTGATACTTCAAATCGTTCATTGCAAATCCTCGCGTCTCACAAAAAAGCCTGGAAATCGTCGATTCCCAGGCTTCTGGCAATGTTACTCTTCGGCTCCCACTTCGAAACGTGCGAAGCGGCGAATTTTGATGTTCTCACCCAACCGGGCGACATGTTCCGTAATCAGGTCCTTGATCTTCACGTCGGGATTCTTGATGAAGTCCTGCTCCATGAGGCAGTTCTCTTCATAGAACTTCTTCAGCTTGCCCTCGATGATGCGCTCCATGATGTGCTCAGGCTTGCCCTCATCGGCCAGCTGCTTGCGATAGATGGCCTTTTCCGCCTCGATGACCTCCGCGGGCACATCCTCGGGGGTCAGCCAGCGAGGCCGGGCGGCCACAACCTGCATGGCCATATCCTTGGCCAGTTGCTGGAATTCGGGCGTGCGGGCCACGAAATCGGTCTCGCAATTCACCTCCACGATGGCAGCCATTTTAGCGCCAGGATGCACATAGTAGCCGATAAGGCCCTCTTTCGCCTCGCGGCTGGCCTTCTTCGCGGCCGCGGCCAGCCCCTTTTCGCGCAGCAGGGTCACCGCCTTATCGAAATCGCCGTCCGCGGCTTCCAAAGCCTTTCGGCAATCCAAAACGCCAGCGCCCGTGGCCTGACGCAGTTCTTTGACCATTTGAGTCGTGATTTCCATGATGTTTTATCTCCTGATGATACAGTGAGTAGTGATTTGATTTCAGATATTTTCAGCAAGCGAGGGCGTAAAAAGACCCCCGAGCCACGGATGCCATCCAGCAGGAAAGCGTCACAGAGCGGTCTCGGAGGCCCGAACGCGCGATCAGTCCTCGGTTTTTTCGGCTGCGACAGCTTCCTCCGCTTTGGCGTCCGCGTCTCCGGCCTGCTCCTTTGCATCCTCGACCTGCGCCTCAGCGTCGGCTGCGCGAGCTTCCTGGGCGGCCTCAGCGTCTTCTTCGTCGGAGCCGATGCCCGCCTCCAGCTTGGCCAGGGTGGAGGGCCCCAGCAGCTCATCCTCGGGGCGCTCCTCAGGGGGGGTCCACCCCGCGGCAGTGGGCTCGCCCGCGGCCATGCGTTCTTCCTCTTCCTCCGCCTCCAGGGTCTCGCGCAATTGCTTGCCCTCGATGATCGCGTCCGCCATCTTGCCCACCATGAGCTTGATGGCGCGGATGGCGTCGTCGTTGGAGGGGATGGGCAGATCAATGGGGTCAGGATCGCAGTTGGTGTCCACCAGAGCCACGATGGGAATATCCAGCTTGTTGGCCTCCTTCACGGCCAGTTCCTCGCGGCGGGTGTCCACGATGAACAGCGCATCGGGCAAGCGCTGCAGGCGGCGCAAACCGCCCACGCGACGCTGCAGGCGCTCGATCTCCTCGTGCAGCTTCAACGCCTCTTTCTTGGGCAGCTTATTGAAATCGCCCCGATCCCGGCGCTGCTCCAGCTCGATGAGATAATCCACGCGAGAGCGAATGGTTTTGAAGTTGGTCAGGGTGCCGCCCAGCCAACGCTTATCCACATAGGGCATCTCACAGCGATTGGCTTCTTGCACGATAATGGGAGCAGCCTGCCGTTTTGTGCCCACGAAGAGGACGACGCCGTCGTTCTGGGCCAGATCGCGCATGTAATTATACGCTTTCTGCAGTTGAGAAACGGTCTGCTGCAGATCGATGATGTGAACCCCGTTGCGCTCGGTGAAGATGTACTTGCGCATCTTGGGGTTCCAGCGTTTGGTGCGGTGACCGAAATGGACGCCCGCCTCAAGCAGTTCTTTGAGGGTGACTAACGCCATGTTGGCAACTCCTTGGATTTGTTGTTGGC
This sequence comes from uncultured Caldilineales bacterium, assembly GCA_964503945.1. GTDB lineage: Bacteria > Chloroflexota > Anaerolineae > J102 > J102 > M2005. The sequence continues at coordinate 4,934 of CAZDCN010000028.1, read as the reverse complement.
CTCCGCCCTGAACCGCCGAAGCACCCGCTGGGGCACAGGCTTCGGGGCCGTGCAGGGCGTGTGGGATGGAAGTAAGACGTGAAAAAAGGGCGGCGTCCGCCCGACCGTCAAGTATACCCCAACCCTACGCTTTCTGACAAACCGCCCTGGGGAAAAAACGAAGGGATCACTTCCCATAAAGCTCAGGATACGCGGGCTCCAATCGGATGACAGGGATGATCTTCAGCGTGATCTCCACGGGCTTTCCCAATCGCTCCGCTAAATGCTCCTGTAGCGTCCCAACATCCCCATGTGAGAGCGGCTCCTCCGTCTCCACCTCCAGCTCCAGCTCATATCCCCCATCAGACACCCTGTAAGACCAATCGCGCAGGTTGACATTGGGCAGCTTTTTAATCTCCCGCTGCAACGCGCTCCTGATGGCGCTGTCCACGCGTTGCTGCTTGATCTGGCGCACCGTAACCACGGCCAGAGGGATGCTGATGAGCAGGATCATGAGTAGAATGGCCCGCCAACCCCGAGAAAAAAGCCGGATGCGCTCCCGCCGCTCGAACTGGGGCTGAAAACCCATGGAGAGAAACACCCAACTGCTCATGGCCACAATGCCCACCAGGTTGGTGAGAAAAAGCAAGCCTGCGCCCAAGGCCACATGCCAGAAGCGCAATGCCAGGGCCATCCCCGTAGTGGCTAAGGGCGGGATCAAGGCCACGGCGATGGCCACGCCCGGCAGGGAGGAGGACACGTTCTTGCGGGCCAACGCGTACGCGCCCGCCGCGCCCGCGGCCAAAGCCACGCCCAGGTCCAACAAATTAGGTGCGGAGCGGGCAATCATTTCCGGAGTGAGCTCGTTGTAAGGGATCAGCAGCTCCAAGAAGAAGCTCACGACCAGCGTAGTGAGCACGCCCCACAGCGTGGTCATGGCCCCAAGCCTCAACAACTTCGCGTCCCCTTGAACCACGCCCAACCCCATGCCGATGATGGCGCTCATCAAGGGCGCGATGAGCATGGCCCCGATGATCACCGCCGGCGCGTTGAGGATCAGCCCCAGGGTGGCGATGACGGTGGAGAGCGCGATCATGGTGATGAAATCGCGAGAGGTGCGGGCGCCGCGCCGCGATTCCCGATAGACCTCCACTTTCTCCGTTTCGGTCAGGTTGGGGGTGATGGATGTGAGGGCGTCCCAGGCCCGCCGATAGATGGTCATGCGTCGGGGAAGGGGACGTTTGATGACCAGCACCGGCGCTTGGGCCCGGGCCGCCACCTTCTCGGGGATCTCGCCAAAACGAATGCGGTGAATCACGCCCTCGCGGGACGCGCCGATGATCACCACATCCGCGTGAAGGGGGGTGGCCATTTGCAGAATCCCCTCCTCGGGAGATGAGGCCCGAACCACCTGATAGGAAACCGCGTCGGGCGGGATGGCGAGATCCGCCAGGATTTGCCGGGTCCGCTCTTCCATCGCTTTCTGCGCGGCTTGCACTTCGTCATCTCCGGCATTCCTGGGCAGCACGCGCATGACGATAATGCGGCTGCCATAGGCCTGATGGAAATCCTGGGCGAACTGAAACCCCAGGATCACGTTAGGCCCGCCCGCGCTGGGGATGAGCACCCGATGCGGGGGCGGCGCGGCCTGATTGCCCCGCCACACCACCAGATCGCAGGGCACATCCATCAGCAGTTCGTGCAGCGTGACATCCTCATCCTCTTCCTCGTCCGGGCCGGGACGCCGCCAGCTCAGAGCCAGCAGATCGGGCTTGAATTCCTCCACCGCGTCGCGAATGCCCCCGGCCACCGACTGCGCCACCCGCCGCACCACATCCACCCGCACCTCCGCGTTCTGAAAACTTTGCGCGGCCTGACTTAACCAATCCTCCTCATCCGCCTCCTCCACGCTTTCATTGAGGGCCTGAAAGCGAGGTCGGCGGATATGGAGCAGAATGACCCGGGCCTGCTCTCCTCGGGCCACGGGCAGGATGAACGTGGAAAGGATGGCCGCCTGATCGGGCCGGGAGAGAGGGACAAGGATGGTTTCCATGACTCACGTCAAAAGCGCCGGGCCCACGCCTACCGAATCACGGCGCGGCCCGATAAGCGTTGAGCTTGGACAATTGCGCCTGGGCGATGGCGTCCGCCTGAGCCCGCGCGTCCTCCGACTCCCCGCCATCCGCCTGGGCCCGGGTGGTCACAATCACATTGCCGATGGCGTTACTGACCATAAACTGGTAGCGGTATTCGTAGATGGACTGATCGCCGATCCGATAGCGGACTTTGAACGCGCGCAACAAATCCGCGCCTTGGAGATCGGGCGCGTAGCTATCGACCTGGACGCTCTCCCCATCCACATTCTCCGCCCCGGCCACATCCTGGGCGATGTCCGCTTCGGTGACGCGCAGATCGTTCTCGAACGCATCCCTTGCGTCCGCGTCGAACTCATACACGGTGATTTCATCCACCACGCCCAACACATCGCCGCCCGCGGCGCTTTTCACCGCGTCGGGATTCATGAACAGCACCGCGTTGTGACCCGCATGCAGGGTCGTATTGTCCAGCCGCCGGAAGCCCGCGGGCAGGTCCGTCTGGATCAGGGTGAGGCGCTGAACATCCTCGCGGATGCCCGCGAAGGGCGTGGCGATGGGCGTGGGCGCGGGCGTGGGGGTGGGTTCAGCCACAGGAGGAACCGCGCAGGCAATAAGGAGAAATGGAATCAAAATCAAGATGGGGATTGAGGTGCGTTTTGGCATGAATGTTGATGGGAGGAGAGCGAAGGGATGGAGAATCGAAAAACAGCCGCCCGGATGACGGGGTTACGTCAACTCGCCATTGACCAGAGCGCGGGCGATGTCGTTATGACGCTGAATCAAGGGCGGCAGTTCCAGGTCCACAAATTGGCCATCGAGGATGCGAGGCTGACCGTTAATGACCACGAAATCCGCGGGCGTGGGGTTGCAGAAGGTGAGCGCGGCCATGGGATCATGCAGGCAACCGGCGTAGTCCAGCCGATCCAGCCGGAACGCGGCCACATCCGCGGCCATGCCCGGCGCCAGATAGCCGATATCGTCCCGGCCCAGGTTGCGGGCGCCGCCGCGGGTGGCGATCCACAGGGCCTCCTCCGCGGAAAGGGCGTCGGGAACGCCCAGCACGCGCTGGAGGAGCAGAGCCATGCGGGCCTCGGCCAGCAGGTTGCTGCCATCGTTGCTGGCGGAGCCATCCACGCCCAGCCCCACGTTCACCCCCGCGTCCAGATACGCGCGCACCGGCGCGATGCCGCTGGCCAGGCGCATGTTGGAGCTGGGGCAATGGGCCACGCCGGTGCCCGTGCGGGCGAATAGGTCGATCTCCTGGTCGTTGATGTGGACCGCGTGGGCATGCCACACATCCTCGCCCATCCAGCCCAGGTCCTCCGCGTACTCGGCCGGGCGACGTCCGAACTGTTCCAGGCAGAATCGCTCCTCGTCCAGGGTCTCGGCCAGATGGGTGTGGAGATGCACGCCGTAGCTGCGGGCCAGAGCTGCGCTCTCGCGCATGAGGTCGGGCGTGACCGAGAAGGGCGAACAGGGCGCGACCACGACCCGGATCATGCCGAACCGCTCGGGCTGGTGATAGGTCTCGATGACGCGGCGCGTGTCTTGCAGGATGAAATCTTCATCCTCCACCACGCTATCGGGCGGCAGCCCGCCATCGGACTCGCCCAGGCTCATGGAGCCGCGGGCCGCGTGAAAGCGCATGCCCAGCTCCACCGCGGCCTGAATTTCGTCATCGATGCGGCTGCCGTTGGGCAGGATGTAGAGATGGTCGGAGGAAGTGGTGCAGCCCGACGCCATGAGCTCGGCCATGGCCACCTTGGCGGAGACGTACACGGCCTCGGGCGTGAGGCCCGCCCAGATGGGGTAGTGGGTCACCAGCCAGTTGAACAGGTTGGCGTTCTGAGCCGCGGGCACAGCCCGGGTCAGGGTCTGGTAAAAATGATGGTGGGTGTTGACCAGGCCGGGAATGACGATGCGCCCGCGGGCGTTGATGACCACGTCCGCGGCAGCGGGCAGGTCGGAAGTAGGACCGACCTGGATGATGACGCCGTCCTCGGCGTACAGGCCGCCATCAGAAATCTGGCGACGCTGGTCATCCATGGTCACGAGAAGGTCTGCATGTTGGATTAGAAGGGTGGTCATGGGAGAAATTCCTGTCAGGATGGTAAATGGAGAGGCGTAAACCTGCGCAAGATCATACCAACCCCGAAACTTCTGTGCAACAATGATGGCAGGAGAAACCATGGAAGCGCATATTCTTTTTGCTGGAGCACCGGATCAGGGCGTCCTCTATGTGAGCCAGGTTTTTCTTGAGGCCGCGATGGAGGAGGGGTGGCACGCGGCCTGTTTGTCATCCAGTTCCCGGGGAGAAATAACCCAATGTCTGGTCGCCGTCAGCGACGCTCCCCTGGTTCGGTCCCATGCTGCCCAACCAGATGTCGCCCTGCTCGCCAGCGCCAGGGCTGCCGATCAGCTGGAATACAGCGTCAAACCGAACGGTCTGCTGATCCTGAACGCATCACAGGTGCGACGCCCGCCCCGTCGCCACGACGTGGACGTCATCTTCGCGCCGACCGAGCCCGATGGCGGGGAGGAGGACCCGGCGCTGGCAACGATTATTCTGCTGGGGGCGTTGGTTTCACTAACGGGATGGCTGTCCCCGGACAGCGTATCGAAGATTTTGCAGAGAAGTTGCAAGGATGAGGCCGTATGTCAGGCGTTCCGACGGGGCGTGGCCTACATTGAGAGCATCGGCGTCGCGGGCGAGTCGCAGCCCGCGTCCCTGGGGATTTGGGATTAAGCTTCGGAGGCGGGCGGCCCGCGGGCGTCGATGAAAATGGGAACGCCAGGGGCAGGTCGCAGGTCGCAAGTGAGACTGCGCCAGTTGACCTGCCACCTGCCACCTGCAAACCT
>CAZDCN010000027.1:0-11546 GCA_964503945.1 uncultured Caldilineales bacterium | reverse complement strand
ATGAGCGCTACACCTATATCTACCAGGGCAACGGCCAGACCCTGGATCACATCCTCATCAGCAGCGACCTGGCGGACAAGGACCCCACGGTGGACATCGTTCACGCCAACGCCGAATTCCTGTACCTGCCCGAACGGGTCACCGATCACGATCCCGTGTTGGCCAGCTTCGACTTCGGGCCGTTGCTGAGCAACCAGGTGTGGTTGCCGAGGATGGAGCAGTAAAACATTAACGATCAGATTGAAAATCTCACCGATTTTGCCAAATCTGAATCAACTTTCGTATTTTTGCTATTTTTCGGGTAGTGGTTAAAATTGACTGATTGAGTTATGATTGAGCTCCCCCGCGACATTCACAGGAGTGCATGATGATCGTCGAGATTATTGTCCGCACTTGCCCAAAATGCGGCAGTGAAAACATTGTCAAGAATGGTCGTGACTATAAAAGTGCTCAGAAGTACTACTGTCATGACTGTGGTTCCTATGGCACCCTGGATAAAAAAAGCCTACGATGAGAAGACGAGGAAGCAGGCGATGGACAGCTACTTTGAGCGAGTTAGCATGAGGGGCGTCGAGCGTATCTTTGACGTTCCCCGGCAACGGTTGGCTGCATGGCTTCAAGAAGAAGGAGAAGAATTATCTGAGGATTTGACAGCCACCTTGGCCAAGCCAGAGGCAGATGATGTTCTGGAACTGGATGAAGTGTGGACATTTGTCCAGAAGAAATCGGAGAAACGCTGGCTTTGGATTGCATTATCTCGCCGAACCCGGCAGGTTGTGGCGTATGTCATTGGCGACCGCAGCGAAAAGACCTGTCGAAATTTATGGGAACGCATCCCTGAGGCTTATCAGAAATGCAACACCTTCAGCGATTTCTGGGAAGCTTACCAGAAGGTCTTCCCGGAGGAGCCCCATCAGGCCGTGGGCAAGGATTCCGGACAGGCGAATCATGTTGAGCGGTGGAACAACGCTCTGCGCCAGCGATTAGCTCGCTTGGTGCGCAAGACACTTTTCTTTTCGAAGTCAGATTACTTCCATGAGCTTGTGTTGAAAATCTTCATTCATCGCTACAATCGCCTACGGCTGACAGCTATCAGTCAAACATAACCACTATCCCCCAATCCGGCCATCACTCGTCCTTTCCGCTTCGTATGCACCGAGTCGTCGAAGATCAAGTAACCTGTCACCACGATTCGCTTGGGACGCCCTCGGCGTTTGGGACGCATCGCCTTCTGACGAGCGTGTTCCGCCAACACCTGGGGATGCAGGCGCTCTCGAAACTTCCTTTGCCAGGTCTGGGCCACCGTTTCCTCCGACCAGGACTAGCGGCTCATGAAGCAGGAAAGCCCTGATAGACTCACTTGCTCCCTTACCACGCGCAACATGCCGCTCAACGTCTTGCGCTCCTCGCATTCGATCAGCGCCAGCGGTACGATGACGAAGTACTTCCTCTGGCGTTTACTGAAACAATGCCGGAACGCTTCCATGTATTGGCGAAGTTGCTCCGATAGGCATACAATGGGCTTGGGCTTGGGCTTGGGCTTGGGCTTGGGCTTGGCACTTCCTCCGGGTTGTGGTTTGTGCAACATTATTGGGCCATGCCCGCACTATTCAAATATAAAAGTGCAAAGGTAGTGTAGTATGATTTCGCCAAGAAAAACAGGCTGAAATCCCGCTATTTCAGCTAATTTTTCGACATCTGTCGTCTCTCTCGACCTTTTTTCAGTGGAGCCAAGTTTGAGCGCCATCTTTTACTTTCCTCTTTAATCCATGAATCATTAATCATCAGTGATTCCCAAGTAGACGCGGCCGGGTTCGTGGCCCGTTACCCTCACGGAGAGATGATGGTCTCTCGCCAGAGCGGGCGGGGCGTTGCCGCAAAACGCCTCGTCAAGCAGGGTGGCACCGCGGAAGCCAGACGCTTTCGTCCCTGAGCGGGCGAAGGCGTTTTTTGTTTTCGGTCCATAGTCCGCGTAACTGCTTACTAGGCCGATTTTAGCCACGAAGACACGAAGAAAAAATTAGAAAACTGCGTGTCACTTCGCTACGATCAGCACCTGCTCCGTGGTGAAAGCTTTTTCAGGGCATCCAAAGTTCAAAGGCAGTTACTCTCAAATGTAGCCAGCCACGGCCCGCAGTATCGCTTCAATATCCATAGCAGGAGACTCCTGTACGCGGCCCGCAGCATCATGACGATGGTGCGGAAACGTGGCAACTTGCCGATGATGTGGCGCATTATCCCACCGCACCACCAATTTCCCTTCAGCATTCTGAAGATGATAGCGGTATTTCGTGCGCTCGAATGTCGGCCCTGTGATGACGTATTCGGCGATGTGAAGCTCCCAACCACCCGTCAACTGCAATTTGCCCCGAATGTAACACTCGTTCTGATCGATCTCCTCAAAAGCAATTTCGAAGGAAATGACATGGGGTGCAGATTGAATCGCTTGTTGCACCACACCAAAATACTCGCGAGCATTCACCCCATCAACTCCATCAAAATCCGATAGCGCTTCTCCCAAAGATCAAACCCTCTTTTCGCCGCATACCAATCGAAGTAATCGGCTTCATCACCCAATTCACCTGCCTCGAATTTTCGAAAAAACGTATCGGAATCCATCTCATACAATTCCTCAAAACGGCGGCATCGCTCTGCGAAATGCTCCCGTCGCCAACGAGCCTGTTCCAGTTCTCGCTGAAGGGCGTACGTCACCGTCGCCTCGACTTCGGAATCAGAGAATGTTGTCTGCTTGAGCTGAATCTGTACATTCATGGGATTTTCAACTCCTGAATGAGCATCCTGTCGTCATTATATCACAGAAGGAGAACTCATGACCATGACCTTCAAACCCGTCCCCACCAACCTGGACTTCGTCCAACAGGAATATGAGGTGCTGGATTTCTGGAAGGAAACCGACGCCTTCGAGAAGATGCGTCAGCGCCACAAGGGCCAGCCCCACTGGTCCTTCATCGACGGGCCCATCACCGCCAACAACCCCATGGGCGTGCACCACGGCTGGGGCCGCACCTACAAGGACCTCTACAACCGCTATTGGACCATGCGCGGGCGGGAGCTGCGTTACCAGAACGGTTTCGACTGCCAAGGCCTGTGGGTGGAGGTGAACGTGGAGAAGGAGCTGGGCTTCCAGAGTAAGCGGGATATCGAGGAGTACGGCCTGGACCCCTTCGTGCGGCGCTGCAAGGCCCGCGTCCTCAAATACGCCTCCATCCAGACGGAGCAATCCATCCGCTTGGGCTATTGGATGGACTGGAACGACACCGACCAACTTCGCTGGCTGGCGCAGCTCATCCTGGAAGACCCCCAACGCGTGATCACGGTGGAAGGCCCGGAAGGCCCGGTCACCGACACGGTGGAGCAGATCGTGGGGCGGTTGGGTCTGCCCGAGCTGGGCGGCAGCTACTTCACCTTCTCCAATGAGAACAACTACATGATCTGGACCTTCCTCAAGAAGGTGTGGGAGAAGGGCTGGCTCTATCGGGGCGTGGACGTGATGCCCTGGTGCCCCCGCTGCGCCACGGCCATCAGCCAGCACGAGATCGTCACCGACGGCTACCAGGAGCTGACCCACCGCAGCGTCACCCTGCTCTTCCCCTTGCGGAACCGCCCGGGCGAGTATCTGCTGGTGTGGACCACCACGCCCTGGACCCTGACCAGCAATGTGGCCGCGGCCGTGGGCCCAGAGATCGCGTATTTGCTGGTGGAGAATCAGGGCAAGAAGCTGTGGCTCTCCAAGGGCGCGCTGCCCATGCTAAAAGGGGACTATCGGGTGCTGGAAGAACGCAAGGGCGAAGAGCTGGTGGGCTGGACCTACGACGGCCCCTTCGACGACCTGCCCGCAGCCCAGACCCCCGGCGGCTGGCATCCCCAGGTGCAGGTGGACACCGGCTCCGAGCAGAGCGCGGTGGAAGCCCATCGCGTCATCCCCTGGGAGGAGGTGGGCGAAGCCGAAGGCACGGGCATCGTCCACATCGCGCCCGGCTGCGGCGCCGAAGACTTCCAGCTCAGCAAGGAGCACCACTTGCCCATCGTCGCGCCCCTAGATGAGGATAGCAACTTCGTCCAGGGCTTCGGCTGGCTCGAGGGCAAATTCGTGGCCGACGTGGCCGACGACATCTTCGCCGCGCTGGAAAAGAAGGGCATTCTCTACAAGATCGAGCCCTACACCCACCGCTATCCCACCTGCTGGCGCTGCGGCACCGAACTCGTCTTCCGCCTGGTGGATGAGTGGTTCATCAGCATGGGGCCGGTTTATGACAAGCCACGCGAGGAAGTCACCCCCGAGGAAAAGGAGCGCAGCCTGCGCTATCAGATCATGGACGTGGTGGACAACATCCGCTGGATCCCCGAGTTCGGCTACAAGCGGGAGATCGACTGGCTGATGAACATGCACGACTGGATGATCTCCAAGAAGCGCTACTGGGGCCTGGCCCTGCCCTTCTGGGTGTGCGAGGAGTGCGGACATTACCACGTCGTGGGTGATGAACACGAGCTGAAGGAGCGAGCGATTCGCGGCTGGGAGGCATTCGACGGCCACACGCCCCACCGCCCCTACGTGGACAACATCGTCCTCAAGTGCGACAAGTGCGGGGGCGAGATGCACCGCATCCCCGATGTGGGCAACCCCTGGTTGGACGCGGGCATCGTCTCCTTCAGCACCCTGCAATATCGCACGAACCCCGACTACTGGCGGGCATGGTATCCCGCGGATTGGATCAGCGAGAGCTTTCCGGGCCAGTTCCGCAACTGGTTCTACAGCCTCTTTGCCATGGCCACGGTCATCGACCGCTCCAACCCCACGAAACAGGTCTTCGGCTACGCCACCCTGCTGGCCGAAGATGGTCGGGAGATGCACAAAAGCTGGGGCAATGCCATCGAGTTCAACGAGGCCGCGGACAAGATGGGCGTGGATGTGATGCGCTGGCTCTATTGCAATCACAAGCCCGAGAACAACCTGCGCTTCGGCTACCATCGGGCCGATGAGGTGCGTCGCCGCTTCCTCATCCCCCTGTGGAATGTGTATAACTTCCTGGTCACCTACGCCAATCTGGATGGATGGACGCCCGCGGCCGACGGCTTCGACCCCGCTCAGCCCGAAGGCCCCACGCCCCAGGTCGCCAACCCCTTGGATCGCTGGATCCTGGCCCGGCTCAATGACGTGACCGCGCGCACCACCGTCGCCCTGGAGAATTCCGACGCGTACACCGCCACCCTGGCCATCGAGGCCCTGCTGGATGACCTCACCAACTGGTATGTGCGCCGCAGCCGCCGCCGCTTCTGGAAAGGGGAGCAGGACGCGGACAAGCACGACGCCTACGCCACCCTCTACCATCTCATGGTGAAATTCATCCGCCTGCTCGCGCCCTTCACCCCCTTCGTCACCGAAGTGATGTACCAGAACCTGGTGCGGAGCGTGTTCGACAGCGCGTTCGAGAGCGTGCATCACACCGACTGGCCCGTGGCCGATGAGGCGGTCATCGACCCGGCCCTGCTGGAGCGGATGGCCCTGGCCCGGCGCATCACCAGCCTGGGCCTGGCCGCGCGCTCCAACGCCAACCTGCGGGTGCGCCAGCCCCTGCGCACGCTCTATGTGCACGTGGGCGAAGGTCGGGCCGACCTCACGCCCGAGCTGTTGGACATCGTGCGGGATGAGCTCAATGTCAAGGCCCTGGAATTCGTGGAAGACCCCGAAACCCTGGTCTCCTACCGCATCCTGCCCAACAACCGCCTGCTGGGACCCAAATTCGGCAAGCTGTTCCCCAAAGTGCGGGCGGCCCTGGCCGCGCTGCCGCCCGAGGAGGTCGTGGCCAAGGTCAACGCGGGCGAGCCCCTGACGCTGGATGTCGAGGGCCAAACCATCGAACTGAGCCCCAACGAGATCCTGGTGCAGACCCAGCCCGCGGAGGGGCTGGCCGTGGCCGCGGACAAGGTCATCACCGTGGGCGTGGACACGGAGATCACGCCCGAGCTGCGGGCCGAGGGCCTGGCCCGAGAGGTGGTGCGCCGCATCCAGAACATGCGCAAGAACGCGGATTTCGACATCGCCGACCACATCCACACGTGGTTTCAGACCGAGGATGAGGAGCTGGCCCAGGTGATGGCCGATTGGAGCGACTATATCCGGTCGGAGACCCTGAGCGACGAGCTGACCTCAGGCGAGCCCCCTGCGGATGCGCACGTGGAGCGCCACAAGATCGACGGCAAGTCCATGGTCTTGGGCGTGAAACGAGCATAGGCTCGCCCGGAACGACGCACATCAGGGCCCGGAGGCGCGCCTCCGGGCCTTTTCGCGTTCTGAATTTGGACACGGACGAACACGGAAAAACACGGATGACTTGAAAATCTGCGTCCGAAGGCCGTGTAAATCCGTGTCCTCATGTTCATCGGCATCGGCGGGCCATCGCCCGTGGCTTTGGTCAGGAAGATGTCACAGCCACTGGGGAATCAGAAGATGATGGCGAGATGTTGGGAGCAAAGTCATCCAGCAGGGCCTGGGGAATGCGCTGGGGCAGGCCCGTCTTGAAATTCACCCACACCCAAAGCACTTGCGCCCGCACCAGCAGCCTGCCTGTTTCCACATGATGGATGGTGTAATGCCGCATGCCGGTGGCGCGCCGGGGTCGAGACGCCCAGGTAGCCACGCGCAACGTATCGCCCAGCCGGGCCGGATGCAAATAGAGAATGCGATACCGACGGGCCACAAAACCCTGACCCATGGCCATCATACGCGACATGGGCCACCCCATGACTTCGCCCGCCCGCCAACTGATATTCTCCAAGAAATACATATAGGCGGCGCCGTTGACCAGCCGTGAGAAATCGAGGTCGCGCCACTCCACCGCCCGTTGCAACGAATAGACGAATTCGGGCTGCGGGGGATCCTCGGGCAACGGTTCGAGCGATGCAACCGCACGAAGCCCATCCCTCTGCAAAAACTGAAGCAATGAATCGGGAATTGGGTGTTGGGAAAGGGATTCCGGGTCGATCAACCCCCACTCGCTCACCCCTTTGGCCGCGATCTCGCCGCTTTCTGCATCGAGAATGGCGTATCCATTGCAAATACAAGAGGGATTGGCATTCAGCACCTGGGTGTGCACCCGCACCCTTCCCCCATACGTCAGGGGTTTGTAATAAGTGATGTCATTGGCCCGCATCTGGAACACGGGCTGAAATCCCTTGGGATGCGTAATATCGTATCCCGCTGAAGTCAGCGCCCGCAACGCCGCCTCTTGCATCCAGTGCAGATACACGCCATGATTTACATGCCCGAAAGCGTCGCATTCGTAGTGACGAATATCAAAAAAGATTTCGTATTCCCGAGACATGATTTCAACATTATACCAGCTTTTCCAGCAAGAAAAAGTCGGATATACTCCAGTTGTTCCATCATTCTCCCCATCCCCGCAGATTCCCATCGATATCCCATGCCCGAATTCCTACAATTGTCCATCTGGGGCGCGCTTTTCGCCCTCCTCGCCGGATATCTCATCGGCTCTATCCCCACCGGCGTCATCATGGCCCGCCTGTTCCGCGCGCCCGACCCTCGCGTCACCGGCTCCACCCACACAGGCGCGTCCAATGTGTTTCGCAGCGCCGGGCCGGTCGCGGGTGCGCTCACGGGCGCGTTCGACTTCGCCAAGGGCGCGCTGGCGGTGTGGCTGGTACAACTCATCTTCCCCAGCCCCTGGGTAATTCCCCTCACGGGCGCGGCCGCGGTGGCCGGGCATTGCTGGCCCATCTTTACGAATTTTCACGGCGGCATGGGCGTGGCCACGGCCGCGGGTCTGGCCCTATGGCAATTCCCCCTGGTGATTCCCATGTTCGCAGCGGCCTATCTGGCGATCAATTACTTCGTCAGGCATCAGGCCCGCACCATGATGATGGTCGCTGCACTCCTGCCCTTGATGCTGCTTCCCTTCCGCCCTGCGCCCGAAAAAATGGCCCTGGCCGCAGGCATGGCCGTCATGCTCGTTATCCGCTGGGCCTCCGATTTCTATCGGGTGTACGACTGAGCCGCTTCCCGCGCCCAGGCGTCCAGGGAACGCGGCTCCCGGCCCAGCAGCCAGCGCAGCGCGTTGGGGTTTCCCGCCAGCCCATGCTTTTCGTAATACTCGAACATCTTCAGCAGCGTCGCCCGGGCGTAGTCGCTCAGGCCCGGCGCCTGGCTGGCCCAAATATCCCGCGGGATGGCTTCCGCCCGCACCGGTCGGTGGAGCGAACGCGCCAGGATCGCAGCCGCCTCATGCTGGGAAAGAGGGGGCGCGCCCACCAGCTCGTAGGTCGCGGCCTCGTGGCCCGGCTCCAACAGCACAATGGCCGCGGCCTCGGCCACATCCCGCAGGTCCACCAGGCTGATGCGGGCCTCGGGCGCGTAGGGCTGGCGCAGCACGCCGTTCTGGAGAATGGAAGGCATTTGGATCAGCAGATTTTGCATGTAGGCCGTGGGCTGGAGGATGGTGAAGGGCAGGCCGCTGGTGAACAGATACTCCTCCACCCGCAACTTCCACCAATGGTGGGGCATGGCTTCTGTTTGGGGATGAAGCACCGAATGATAGACGAAATAACGGATACCGGCCCGCGCGGCCGCGTCGATGGCCAGCCGCCCGAGATCGAACTCGCGGGGGAACATGTTAGGCGCGATATGATAGACCGCGTCCACGCCCGCCAAAGCCTCGGGCCAGCGCGCCGCATCCATCATATCCCCGGCCACAGTCTCCACCCCCAACGCCCGCCACGCGCCCGCGCGTTCAGGAGCTCGCACCCAGGCCCGCACCCGCGCGCCGCGGGCGAGCAGCGCTTCGATGACATGCCTGCCGGTCTTGCCGCCGGCTCCGGTGACGAGGATGGTCATGGTTCGCCTCCTGTGACGGATATTTTACATCAGCCCGCCTCATTTCCCCATTCCACTGGACACCCGCCGCCATCCATCCTATAATTCCATCACCTTCGCCCTCCCCCACCCCGCCCTTTCACCCCTCGCCCCGTCATGCCCCCCATCCTCCTCGCTCTGGGAACCAACCTCGGCGACCGCGTCGCCAATCTGGCCCGCGCCCGGGACCTGCTCGCTCAAACCATCGACATCCTCGCCATCTCGCCTATCTACGAAACCGAACCGTGGGGCGTGCAGGACCAGCCCATGTTCCTCAATCAGGCCATCCACGGCGTCACGGATCTGGACCCCGAAGCGCTGCTGGAGCGGGCCAAGGCCATCGAGCGGGCGATGGGACGCGTCTTCAACGGGATGCGTTACGGTCCGCGCATCATCGACATCGACATCCTGGCTTACGATGATCTCATCTTCCGCTCCCCGCGCCTGACCATTCCCCACGCCCGTTTGCCTGAACGGGCCTTTGTGCTCGTCCCCTTGGCCGACATCGCGCCCCACTGGCGGCATCCCGTCACCGGCCTCACCGTAAACGAGATGCTGGCGCAGGTGGACACGTCGGGCGTGACCCCCTACGCCCTCAAGCCATAACTGTGGCGCATGCCATCATGGCGTCGTCACCCGGAGGAGCGGCGCGCCGATAAGGATGAAAATGAGCGAAGCAAGTGGCAGGTTGTAGGTGAAGCTGCGCAAGTTGACTTGCCACCTGCGACTTGCAAACCTGCAAACCTGACTTTCATTTGTGTTTCCTCTATTTGTGTTTTCTATCCGTCTATCAGTGGGTTATTTACGAAGTAGACTCGTTTTCTTCCTCACCAGGCAGGACCACGTGTGCGGCCTGCCCGCCATTGGTCACCACCTGACCTCCCTGCGAAGACAACAAAGCTTCCACATCGTTGGCCCGCTCCTCCGAAGTCAGCGCCACCACCGCGGAGGAATTGGCGGGGAGCATGGCCGCGATCTCGGCCAGGGCCTCATCGGGCACGCCGCCATCCATCGTCTCCGCGGCAATGCTGCCGTAATACGCGCCAATAGCGCCGCCGCCGATGACGCCCAATGGCCCGAACAGCAGGCCCAGCGCGCCGCCGATGAGCGCGCCGGCGATGGCCCCTTCCCTGGCGTGGACGTCACCCACTTCCTTCAAATGAGCCTTCCCCTCCTCGTCGCGATACACCAACGCCGCGCCATCTAAAGGAAATGCTTCCTTCTTATGCGCATCTTGAAGCGCGTTGAGGGCCTCTTTCGCCGCCTCTTCATCCTCAAAATAGGCGACGACCATGTGGATGGGATGGACTTCAGGCATGGATTCTCTCCTGGGAAAAGGAATGTGCGAAGAGGTGGAGGTGTTGTTTACGCATCCTCGGGAGGGACGTCAAGAGTTTTTTCCACTTGTTCAAACTCTTGAACCAGGTCGGCCGCGGCCTCAGGTCCGAGAAGCTGCAAGACTAACCGGGCCCGTTCCCGGTTCCGCACCTCGAATTTGTAATCCTGGGCCCAGCGTTCGGGATTGGACGCCCGCTGTTCCAGAAAGTATTTCCAACTGTGCATATAGCTCTTGAATTCTCGGCGCAGCTTTTCTCGCCACTGCGCCGGAAACTGGCGTTGGGCTTCATCCCAGGCCCGTTGGATTTTCGCCAGGCGTTGACGATCGTGAGGGCCCAGCTCATCCGCGTGGGTTTCCAAAAACTGAATGCGCTCAGCCAGGGAGCCCAGGGTCATCTTGGGCTGCCGCGTGCCCAGGGGCGTCTCCACCGAAATCTGCCAGAAGAGCTTGTCGCTGAGGAGATAGTCTTCCAACTGATCGGCCATTCCCTCCGCTTCCAGCAGCTTCGCGGCCAGTTCGGGCGGCGAATCGGTGGGTGGGACTGCATTTTCCTGGTGATCTTTGCCAAAAATCTTTGCCAGCCAGCTCATAGGCTTGCCTCCGCAGAACGTTATCGCTCCAGCAGCATGGTGACGGGACCGTCGTTGACCAGAGCCACGCGCATGTGCGCGCCGAACACGCCCGTCTGCACCTCCACGCCCTCCCGGCGCAGGGTTTCGACGAAGTGCTCAAACAGGGGACGAGCGACCTCGGGCCGGGCGGCATGCACAAACGAGGGCCGCCGCCCTTTACGAGCGTCGGCATACAAGGTAAACTGAGAGACGGCCAGCACCTCGCCCCCCACATCGGCCAGGGCGAGATTGGTCAGGCCCTTTTCATCCTCGAAGAGGCGGATGCCCGCCACCTTGCGGGCCAGCCATTCGGCCTGGGCGGGCGTGTCGTCGTGGGTGACGCCCACCAGCGCGAGGTAACCCGGGCCGATGGCCGCGACCACTTCTTCATCCACGGTGACGGACGCTTCGCTGACGCGTTGAATGACGACTCGCATATCGAAAGTATATCACACCAGGAACCTTTTCCCCCATACGCCGTCCACCAATTGACCGGAAACGCCGGCAGAAAGAATCCCCGTTCACGCGATGTGCAACTTTTCATGGTTCGTCTACCAACACCCGGAGCTGAAGCCCCGGGCTACGAAATGACGCCGGGTCAACCCGGCTTTGGCTGCGAGTTGGACTTCCAGCCCCGTTCAGGGGGCGTGGTTTCTAGCCCGGCGACTTCATCGCCGGGCGGACGGCGGCGACTGACCTCATGGCAGGG
>CAZDCN010000026.1:0-11569 GCA_964503945.1 uncultured Caldilineales bacterium | reverse complement strand
TGACGTAGACGAAATTTTCGTCATTATTGGCGTGCAAACGCTCATGATACCTGTTTCGTGAATAAACGTCGGCATCGCTAGCGGAACGGTTTCGGCGGCCCTGTTGGCCGAGCGGGCTGTTGCATAATGGAAGCATTATACCAGCAAATCGCGATTTCTCAGATTTGCCATGCGTCGTGAATCGCGGATTTTGCAGCTTTCAGGTGGAGCGAGTAAACTTCTGGCTATGACACACCCTATGCAACATCCCACGAAATCCACTTCACCCACCGAAAAATGGCTTTCCGGCGGGCTGTTGGGCCTGCTGCTGGTGGTTTTTCTGGCCTCCTTTCTTTACGCTAGCTTCCTGTTCTTTCGCACGGCCCGTTCCATTCTCCTGGCTTCGCCCCAGGCCGAAGCGCATTCTCTCCTGCTCGGATCCCATCGGGATGACATGCAGCGGCCATTGCCCGAATCCGTTCAGGGGCCTGAATCCAATCCTGGTGACGCGCTTCCCGGCGTGGTCGCCAATCAAACCCCCGGCATCCCGACCGATTCTTTCTGGGAGACCCAGGACCCGGTCAATATCCTGCTCCTGGGCATCGATCAGCGCCCGGGCGAGAATGGCTACTTCCGCACCGACACGATGATCTTGCTACACGTCAACCCGAAGACGGGCGACGTGGGCATGATCTCCTTCCCCCGCGACCTGTGGGTGGAAGTGCCCGGCTACCGGGAGACGCGCATCAACAGCGCCCATGTCATCGGCGACGCCAAGAATTACCCGGGCGGCGGCCCCGCCCTGGCCAAGAAGACGGTGGAAAACCTCATCGGCCAGCCGGTGGATTACTACGTCCGCATCAATTTCGAGGGCTTTCGCAAACTGCTGGAGGAGATCGGCTGCATCGACATCGATGTGCCCAAGCTCATCGACGATCCCACTTTCCCCGACGACAATTACGGCTACGATCCCCTCTACCTCGAGCCGGGCCACTATTGCATGGACGCGGACCTGGCGCTGAAATACGCCCGCACCCGCCATGTGGATAGCGATTTCGGGCGGATGGAGCGACAGCAGCAGGTGATTATGGCCGTCAAGGACAAGGTGCTCAGCACGGGCGAGCTGCCCCGGCTTATCGTGCGCGCCCCCGCGCTGCTCAACATCCTCTCCGACTCCATCCAAACCGACATGCCCCTGAGCAAGATGATCTCGCTGGCCAACATGGCCCGCAACATGGATCTGGATAACGTCCGGCGGCTGATCATCGACGTGAACATGGTGGAGCCCGCGATTACGGAGACGGGCGCCTGGGTGCTCATGCCCAAAATGGACCGGATTCAGGCTGCAATCCGAGATTTCTTCGCGGCCGACAACGCGGAAAACGGACAAGGACAAACCATTCCTCCCACCGCCACTGCGCCCGCCGACGCCGCGCCAGCGTCCGAGAACCCTTCCCCCGAACAAGAAGTGCGCATCATCGTCCTCAACGGCGCGACCACGCCCGATCTGGACAAAGAAGTCTCCGACATCCTCATCTCTTATGGCTACAACGTGGTGGGCGTGGGCATGGCCGACCGCAATGATTACGCCGCGACCCAGATCATCGAAAGCGGCGGACATGAGCAAATCGTCCAGCGTTTAGCCGACCTGCTGGGCGTCTCCGATCAGGATATTCGACCCGGCGCGGCCGACCAGCTCCAGGCCGATATTGTCATCATCCTGGGCGCGAATTTCACCATGCCCCAGTAGCGCGGCGCGCGGCTTTTGCGCGTTTCATGCCGTGTTCCCGAGATCGGTGGATTGACCAAGCATCTGGAGCAGGGTCAGGGCGTTGGGAATGGCCGCGCCCTCGACCGTGTTGTTGAAGATGCACCAGACAGCCCCCTTTTCCTCCCAGGTTCGCAAATTCCCCGCCAGGGCCTGCAGGAAATCGGGATGGTAGGATGAGCGGTAGAGGATGGGGGAGCCGTGCAGGCGCACGTAGACGAGGCCGGGCCAGCCGCCCGGCTCGAAGCCATGGGGCGCGGGCGAGGGGTCCGCGGCCACGCGGGCGATGTAGAATTCGTGCATCACGGCCTCGGCCTCGGGGGTGAACCAGGAGGCGTTGCGGGGCTCGCACGTCACCAGCCCCTGAAAGCGCGCCCGCAGCGCCTCGAAGAAGCGCGCAACCACGTCGGGATCGAAGGTCAGGCCCGGCGGGAGTTGGAGGAGCAGCACGCCCAGCTTATCGCCCAGCTCCAACACCGGGGGCAGGAACGCATCCAGCAGCTCGGGTTGGCGCAGGCGTTTGTGGTGGGTGATGCTGCGATGGACTTTGACCGCGAAGCGGAAATGCTCGGGCGTGGACGCGGCCCAGCGGGCGTAGGTCTTGGGCAGGTGATGGCGGTAGAAGGAGGAGTTGATCTCCACCGCGGGGAAGACCTGGGCGTAGCGTTCCAGGTGCGAGCCTTCCGATGGAAAGGCGTGCGCGTGCTCCCAGGGGATGGACCAGCCAGCGCAGCCGATGTAGATCATGGGAGGCCTCCTGTCTCGGGATGCGCGTTGCGTTGCTTGCAGAGGGGATGGCAGCAACGTGGGCCGAGACTGCCATTACCGTAATGCGTAAAACGGAAAACGTCAAGTCAGGACGCCCTACAGGGTGCGTTTCAAAATGGGCGCGCGTGGTTGTTTTTCTGGCCGACTGAAGTCGGGCTCTCCAGGCCTGCGGCCAAGGGACGGCTCCTTCGACTTCGCTCAGGACAGGCTCCGCCGTCCTCCTTCCGGTGACGGCGCGGCCGCCTCCCCCGCCGGGGGAATTATCCCCCGGCTACGAAACAGCGCCCGTGCGGGCTAGCCGGACTTCGTCCGGCGCTGCTTTCTAGCCCGGCGACTTCATCGCCGGGCGGCCTCACTGGGCGTTGGGGTAAAAAAGTTGCTGGCCGTACGCGTCCTTGCCGAATGCTGCAATGAGCTTTTGCGTCTCAGGGCTGGTGATCCAATTCACGAAGGCCATGGCCGCCGCGAATTTGTCCTGATGGGCGGCGTCCTGGGCGATGGGCAGCACGCCGTACTGGTTGAAGAGGATGGGATCGCCCTCCACCAGGATGTCCAGATCGAGGCCGTCGCGGCGGGCGAGGTAGGTGGCCCGGTCGCTGAGGGTGTAGCCCCGTTGCTCGCTGGCCATGGTCAGCACCGCGCCCATGCCCTGGCCCGCGCTGAGATACCAATCCCCCTGGGGCTTGACCCCCGCTTTCTCCCAAATGCCCAATTCCTTGATATGCGTGCCCGATTCATCGCCCCGGGAGACGAAAGTCGCCCGGGCTTCAGCGATTTTCCTGAAGGCTGCGGCCGCGTCGCTCATGCCGCGGATGCCCGCGGGATCGTCAGGCGGGCCCACGACGACGAAATCGTTGTACATAACATCCTTGCGGAAGGGCGCATAACCCTCCTGCACGAACGTCTCTTCCCGGTTTTTAGCGTGCACCAGCAACACATCCGCGTCCTTGGCCTCGCCCAATTTCAGGGCCTGGCCCGTGCCCACGGCCACCACATCCACTTTGATGCCCGTCTTCTCCTCGAAATCGGGCAGGATGGCGTCCAGCAGGCCGCTGTCGTAGGTGCTGGTAGTGGTGGCCAGCACCAGCACCTTGGCGGGCTGAACCTGGGCGGAGGTCTCCTGCCCGGGCCGGGCGCAAGCCCCCAGCGTCAGGAGCAGCGAAAGCGCCAGGGCCAGCCAGGCGATATGTTGAACGGACATATCGGAGGACAAAAAAAGAGAGCGTTTCATCGAAGCCTCGTTGGGGGAGAGCATGGTTGCATTTGTGAATAGACGTGGGCGTCGCTGGCGAAGAGGCTTTAGCGGCCATGTTGGCCGAGTTTGTTAATGACGTAAAACGTAAAGCGTCCAACGTGATGGCCTCACGCATGACGCATCACGTTTACTGGCGATCCGCTGCTTCCAGCGCCTTCTCCAATTTTCGCAGATAGATGGCTCCCTGCTCCTGAGCGCAGGCGTCCATGGCCGCGAACATCGCCTCCAGCCCTTGGATGAGGATGCGGGCCTCGGGCGTGAGTTGTGCGCCCCCGCCCCCGCGTCCTCCCACCGACGTCTGCACCAGGCTCAATCCCAGCCGCTCCTCCATCTCATGGATGCGCTGCCAGGCCAGGCGATATTGGATGTTCATGGCTTTGGCCGCGGCGCTGATGGAGCCTTCCCGATCCACGGTTTGCAAAAGCTCCATGCGCCAGCGGCTGAGCGCGACATCCCCCTCCTGGTTTTCGAGCCAGATGTTCGCGTGGATGGAGAGGGGCGGCAGGGGCATGGGCGTGTGAGCGTGAGAGCGTGTGGGCGTGTCAGCGTGAGGTCAGGCGCTTTTGGCCAGATGTTCGTCGCCGGACCAGGCCAACGGTTGGCCCTGTTCGTTCAACAGCAGCGGACGGGTTCCTTGCAGGATGTTGTCGGCGTTGACCACGCATTTGGCCACGTCGCTCCGGCCCGGGATCTCGTACATCACATCCAGCAGGACGCTTTCGACGATGGTGCGGAGGCCGCGGGCGCCGGTTTTGTGGGCCATGGCCTGTTTCGCCACCGCGCGCAGGGCTTCGGGCGTGAACACGAGCTCCACGTTGTCCAGGGCCAGCAGGCGCTCATACTGGCGCACCACCGCGTTCTTGGGCTGGGTGAGGATGGCGATGAGCGCGTCTTCGTCCAGTGGTTCCAGGTTGACCAACACGGGCAGGCGTCCCACGAACTCGGGGATGAGTCCGAAAGCCAGCAGGTCTTCGGGGCTGACTTGGGCCAGAAGTTCGGTGCGGCGCTTTTCCAGCGCGGCTTTCTCCATGGGCGCGCCGCCAAAGCCCAGGCGTCCCTGTGCGCCCACCCGCCTGGCGATGATCTCCTCGATGCCCGCGAACGCGCCGCCGGCGATGAAGAGGATGTTGCCGGTGTTGATGGAGATGAGCTCCTGCTGGGGATGTTTGCGTCCGCCCTGGGGCGGGATGTTGGCCACCGTGCCCTCGATGATCTTCAGCAGGGCCTGTTGCACCCCCTCGCCCGAGACATCCCGGGTGATGGAGGGATTGCCGCCCGATTTGCGCGCGATCTTGTCGATTTCGTCGATATACACGATGCCGATCTCAGCCCGCTCCACCTCCCAATCCGCGGCCTGCAACAGCCGCACCAGGATGTTCTCCACGTCGTCGCCCACGTAGCCGGCCTCGGTGAGACTGGTGGCGTCCGCGATGGTGAAGGGCACGTCGAGAATGCGGGCCAGGGTCTGGGCCAGCAGGGTTTTGCCGCTGCCGGTGGGGCCCAGCAACAGGATGTTGCTCTTCTGCAACTCCACCTCGTCGGTTTCCTGCCCCCAGATGATGCGCTTGTAGTGGTTGTAGACGGCCACGGAGAGCACCTTCTTGGCCCGCTCCTGGCCGATGACGTAGTCGTCCAGCCGTCGCACCAGGGCCTGAGGGGAGAGCACCCGGTCCATGCTCAGGTTGAGCGCGGGCTTCTGCTGGGCGGAGGGGGCGACGCCCTCCTCTTCCAGAATCTCCACGCAGAGCCCCACGCACTCATCGCAGATGTTGACGCCGTCCGGGCCGGCGATGAGGCGCTGCACCTCGTGTTCGGCGCGGTGGCAGAAGGAGCAATAATGGGTCATGGTCAGTCGTCGCTCTTCTCAAGCATGGGGTCGGGTTCGCCGAAGATGTGGTCGATGATGCCGTATTCCAGGGCTTCCTGGGGATGCATATAGTGGTCGCGGTCGAAGTCGGCCTCGATGCGCTCCATGGATTGGCCCGTGTGTTTGGACAAGATGTAGAAGTTTGCGTTTTGGAGCCTTTCCAGCTCCTTAAACTGGATGCGGACGTCGGGGGTGTAGCCCTGGGCGCCGCCGCCCGCAGGATGCATGTGGATGGTGCTGTGGGGCAGGGCGTAGCGCTTGCCCTTTTCGCCCGCGGCCAGCAGAATCGTGGCCATGCTGGCGGTGATGCCCACGGCCCAGGTGGAGACCGGGGCCTGGATCATCTGCATGGTATCATAGATGGCCAGCCCGGCGTAAACGTGCCCGCCAGGGGAGTTGATGTAGAGCTGGATGTCCCGTTCCGGGTCCACATGGTTGAGGTAGAGCATCTGGGCGATGATGCTGTTGGCCACCTGGTCGTTGATGGGCGTGCCCAGGAAGATGATGCGCTCCTTGAGCAGCAGGGAGTAGATGTCCATGGCGCGTTCGCCACGCCCTGTCTGCTCGATGACCATGGGAATGAGAGAGTGGGGGGAAATCGGTTGATGTTGGGTCATGGTTGGTTTTTCTCAATGGGGGTGAAATTACAAGATAGGCTACATGCCAAATCTCGCGGATGGCAATCTAGACCTCCGGGAGGTGGGCAAAGGCTGCTGATCCACACCCGGATCTGAAGCTCCGGGCTACGATACGACGCCGGGTGAATCCGGCTTTGGCTTTGGGTTGCAACTTCTAGCCCCGTTCACGGGGCGTGGTTTCTAGCCCGCAAGTGAACCTGCGGGTGAACTATTCCTCAGATGCATCGTCCTCGGCTTCGGTTTCCTCTTCCGCTTCCACGTCAGATTCCTCGGTCTCTTCTTGACCCTCAGGGGATGCTTCTTCTGCTTCCTCTTCCTCGGAATCCACCGCTTCCGGCTCCTCGGGCGCTTCGATGACGGGATGCTGACCCGGCTCAGGCACATCCTCGCCTTTGGCGATGGCTTGCAGCAATTCGAAAGCCTTCCGGCGGAGGATCATCTGCCGGAGGTATCGGCGATAATTTTCGTTGGTCTTCAATTCGGCGAGCAGCGTCTCGGTTTGGCCCTCGTCCAGGTCCGCGTCGCGGATGGCTTGTTCCATTTCGTATTCGCTGACCTCAAACTGCTCTCGTTGGGCGATGGCGTCCAGCAACAGGCGCTCTTCCAGCCGCGCCCGCGCGTCCGGCTCCAGCTCCTTGCGATACTCCTCGATGGTCTTGCCCTGCAGGTCGAGGAGCTGCTGGGTGGACTCGAAGCCGTAGGCCTTGTAAACGTCCTCTCGCTCCTTCTCCAGGTCCTCGACTTCGCGGGCCAGGGTGGCGGGAGCGAGACGCACGGTCGCGCCTTCGCGCAGCTTGTTCATGAGCTCGGTCAGGAATTTGGAGCGGGCCTCTTCTTCCAGATGGGCGCGCACGCCCTGCTCCACGGCCTCCTTGAAGGCGTCCACCGTCTCGAATTCGGTGTTCTCGGCTACCAGTTCATCGGTGAGCTCGGGCAGCTCCTCCGCCTTGACGCCCTTCACCTCCACCTCGAATTCCGCGGTCTTGCCCGCCCAGGGCGAATCTGAGTCTTCGGGAAACGCGATGGTAAAGGTCTTCTTTTCGCCCGGCGTCATGCCCACGATGGCCGCGTCGAATTCGGGCGATAGGGTGGGATCTTCCGCGTCGGGAATGAATTCCCATTCGTCCTGCTCGATCTCGGTCTCGCCATCCACCACCATCTTGATGCTCATGGTGACGAGATCGCCGTATGCCACCGGGCGGTGCACCGGATTCCACACCTTGTTGTGCTCTCGCAGGTGCACCAGTTCTTCATCCACCAGCTTGAGCACTTCCGCCTCGTCCACGGGCTCCAGGGGCACGCGGATGGCGCGATAGTCGCCCGGATCGGCTTCGGGTTTTAGAGGAACGATGAATTCGTAGGTGAGAGGCTCCAGCTCCACATGGCGCAGATAAGCGCCGGGGATGATCTTCTCCTCATCCACCGTTTGGATGGCCTCTTGAAAGACCTCCTCGGCCATCTCCTCGGCAAGCTCTTGCATCAGGTATTCCCGGCCGAGACGGGCGATGATGATGGGGGCGGGCGCTTTGCCGGGCCGGAAGCCGGGGATGCGCACCCGGCGCCCCAGTTTTTTGGCCAGCTTGCGCAACTCGGACTCGACCCGCTCTTGGGGAATCTCCACCTTGAGGAGAAGTTCGTTGCTGTCTTCGAGGATTTGTTGGGTGATATTCAGTTCAGACATGGAGACCTTGATGAATTGAAAATGATTGGGATTTGAATGGTTTGGCAGGTAGTTTGGGGTGGATGGCCCGCGTTGGCACGATGACATTTGTCACGCCCGGCGTTGCAATTGGGTTATGCATGTTCACGCCCGACATCCAGTGCGGTCCGACAGACCATTGTAGCATAGAAGGGATGGAAACTGGAAAGTCCGCGGCATGTCCGTTGCATCTGCAGCTCGGGCGTGGTAAACTGGCGCAAGTTGGTCGAGCTTCACTTCCCTCGTTGTTTCACCCCTTCGCCAATCCGCCATTCCGATTGTTTGCAAGGTGAGCCTCCCCCTTTCTTCGGCGCGGATCTATTTGTTCGCTGAATTAACGCTACAAAAGCCCGATGGCGAGCTTTTGAACATCCGCTCAGCGAAGCTAGCCAGCCTTTTGGGACGGTTGATCCTTTTTGAAGGCCAACCGATTTCCCGGGGCAATTTGGCCCGCACTCTCTGGCCCGGGTGTTCGGATGCGTCCGCGCGGCGCAATCTTCGCGAGTATCTTTACCGGGCGCGGCAGGTGTTTGCGCAAATTTGGCCGCAGCACGAGGCGTTGATTCGCCAGGGCGAAACGCTGGTGGTGCAATTCCCCCCCGAAACGCCGCCCTGGGTGGACGTCAACGCGTTTCAGAAGTACATGCGCCTGGGGCTTCAGGCCAGCAGCCCCGAGGCGAAAATCGGGCATTTGCAGACGGCCCGGGGGTTGTATCGAGGGGACCTGTTGTCGAATATCGATGATGCGTGGGTATTGGCTCCTCGGGCCCGCTGGCGTCGGCGCGCCATCCAGGTGATTGAGGCGTTGGCGGCTGCCATGTGGGAACAGCAGATGCCCGACGCCGCCATCGAACTGGCCCGCGAGGGAGTGCATTTCGAGCCCTACCATGAGGGTTTTTGGTTGCAGTTGATGGGTTGGTTGTTGGAAACGGGGAAGAGAGAGGAAGCCTGGAGGACTTACCAGCAGTATGTGGCATGGCTGGATGAGGAGTTGGGCCTCTCGCCCGACGCGGCGCTGGCGGCCTTGGGCGAGCGCATCCAACGCGATGCGCCTGGCGGGGCGGCGCGCGCGCCGGCCGTCCCGTCTTCATCCGCGACTCGCGTCCGGCCGGGCGTGGACTTTCTCCCCGCCTTCGTGGGACGCCAATCGGAACTGCTGCGCCTCCATATCGCCCTGCAGGAGCGCCCCCAAAGTCGGGTGGACACCATAATCCTCCTGGGAGCGACCGGGGTGGGCAAAACGCGCCTCATGCAAGAGTGGCGAGGCGAATTGGGGACGACGCCTCTCGTCCTCGAAGGTCGCTGCCATGAATTCGAACAGAGCATGCCCTACCTTCCTTTGCTGGACGCCATCCATCCTGTGTTGCCCCTGGTGCCTTGGGAGCAGCTTCCCCCCGCCTCCTCCTACGCCTGGCTGGCTCCCCTGGCCCAATTGCTGCCCGATTTGCATTATTACGCGCCCGATCTCCCCCCGTATCCCCTCACGCCAGACAGCGACACCGCGCACTACATCATGGAGGGCTTGGCGCAGATCCTGTTGGCTCTGGCCCGCCAGCGGCCCGTCGTCTTGCTGCTGGATGATCTGCATTGGGCCGATCGGTCCACCTGGGGGTTCCTGCCCTTCATCAGTCGGCGGTTGCGCGGCACCCGCACCCTCATTGTGGCCGCGTTTTCCACCACCGAAGCCGACCCCGAAGCCTTGAACCGGTTGCGCGCGTTGCAAAAAGGGCGGCATGTCCAGACCCTCACCCTGGCTCACCTCTGGCCCAACGACGTCACTGGACTCATCCCGCCCCACATCCGCGAGAACATCGCCTCCCCCGACGCCTTTGCCCTGAAGCTCCACCAGCTCAGCGGCGGCAATCCCTTCTTCATCACCGAGATCTTGCGGGCCCTGCTCGAAAGCGACGCACCCCGCCCCTACACCCCGGAAACGTTGGATCAACTGCGCCTGCCCGACGCGGTCAAAAGTTTGATCCAACTCCGGCTGGACCGTCTTTCGTTGGAAAGCCGCCGCGTGCTCTGCATGGCTGCGTCCATCGGCCGCGAATTCACCATCTCCCTGCTAAGTCGCATCTCGGGATTGGACGACGAGACCTTGTTGACCTATCTGGATGACTGGTTGCGGCGGGGGCTGGTGGTGGAGACGCCGGGGGGCTATGATTTCAGTCAGCAACAGATACGGGATGTGGCGTATCAGAGTTTAAGTCGTTCTCGACGGCGTCGCGTCCATCGTCGGGTGGCGCAGGCGCTGGAGGAAGAGGCGCCCCTTAATCTGGAGCGGGTGACCCGGCATTATTGCTTGAGCGACACGCCCGAACGCGCCATTCCCGGCTTGTTGAGCCAGGGACAGCGGGCGTTGAATCTTCGCTCCTATCGCGAAGCTCAGATCATCGGCGACACCCTGCTGGAGATTATCCAGAAAGCCCCTGAAGCAGCCCATATGCAGGATCAGGTGGCGTTGTTCATCCAGTTGGGGCTGGCCTACGCCTTTCGGCAGGAGACGGATCGGGCCCTGGAATTTTTGGGCAAAGCAGCCCGTCTGGCGGAACGCTCCCGCGACAAGATCGCGGCCGCGGAGGCGTTGCTGCGCATTGCCCAAATTCATTGGCTGCAGGGCGATGCCTTGCAATGTCGTCCGCATGTGGAAAGAAGCCTGGCGTTCATCGAACAGACGCCCGCGGAATCGCAGACGCATCTGGCCGCGGCAGCCTATCGCCTGCTGGGCCGGGTGGATATCGCGCAGGGACGTTTCGCAGATGCCGCCACCGCGCTGGAGAAATCGTTGCGGCTGGTGGAAGAAACCCCTCAACAGCGTCTTCACCAGGTCACCACCCAGGGCTATCTCATCACCGCGTACGGGCGTCTGGGGCGCGCGGAGGACGTTCGGTCCTTGAGTGAGGCGTTGGATCGGGCCACCCGGCGTCTGGAAAGCCCCTCGTTGCGCGGGGTGATTTTGGTGCAAATGGGCGTGGCCTTCAATGCGTTGGACGATTGGGAGCAGGCGTCGTGGTGGGCAAAGGTGGGGCTTCGATTGTGTGAGGAGCAAGAGCTGCCGGTCTATGCATTTGTGGCCAAGACGGTGTTGGGGCGGGCGGCCTATTTTTATCGGAAGGATGTGAAGCGGGCGTATGAAATGCTCAATGAGGCCATCGCCTGGGCGCAACGCCGCAATTACTGGCTTTTCCGTTTCATGGCGCATGTCTATCTGGCCGAGATCGCGTTGGCGGAAGGGGACGAGAGGACGCTGAAGCAACAGGTGGCGGCCCTGGAGGCGGCGGAGGCGCGCACCGGGAATCGATGGGCGTTGGACGTGGCGCGGGGGTATTGGCGGCAGTTGCGATCGCCATGAACGGTGCGTTGGCATCGATAAAAAAGGAACGCGGATGACGCGGATGCTTCGCAACGCGGATTTGCGCAGATTATTTCTGTTATGCCATGTGCAGCTTTTCGGTGTTTGCGCGTGATCACCCGGAGCTGAAGCTCCGGGCTACGAAACGACGCCGGGTGAACCCGGCTTTCGGGCGGGTGACCACGGCAAAAGCCCCGTTGACGGGGCGCACTTTCTAGCCCGCAGGTTCACCTGCGGGTGATC
>CAZDCN010000025.1:0-11606 GCA_964503945.1 uncultured Caldilineales bacterium | reverse complement strand
CTTGGGAGCGAAGGGGTCGGGGAGGAAGCGGTCGGCGGTGAGGTCGGGGCGGTTGAGGTAGCCCAGGGCCACGCCCGCGCCGCCCAGGTAGAGCTCGCCGGGCACGCCGATGGGGACGGGCCGCATGGCGTCATCCAGCACATAGGCCCGCACGTTGTCCACAGGCCGACCGATGGTGACCACCGCGCGCTCCGCCTCGCCGGGGTCCAGTGCGGCGTAGGTGGCGCCGATGGTGTTCTCGGTGGGGCCGTAGCCATTGCCGAAGTAACGGCCCGGCGCCCACGCGGCCACGATCTCGGGCGTGCAGGCTTCGCCGGCGGAGAAAAGATAACGCAATCCGGGCACGGACGCGGGGTCCAGCGCCCGCAGCATGGTGGGCGGCAGGATGGCGGCGTCCACCTGATGCCGGTTGATGAGCTCGGCCAGGGCCTGGGGGTTCATCATGGTCTCGCGCGGGCCCATGACGAGCGTAGCGCCGGTGAGCAGGGCCAGATAGAACTCGGCCACCGAGGCGTCGAAGCTGAAGGAGGCGAATTGCAGGAGTTTGCGGCCCGGCTCCATCTGCATCCGCTGGCCGTAGGCATCCACAAAATTGCACAGGCCCAGATGCCGTAGCAGCACGCCCTTGGGTTTGCCCGTGGAGCCGCTGGTGTAGATGACGTAGGCGGGGGCGTCGGGCGTGAGAGCGACATGGGGGTTGGCGTCGGGGAAGTTATCAGTGTTCAGTTGATCAATGATTAATGGATTAATGATTAAAGGATGGTTTGCGCCGGAATCCAAACTTTCCTCTTTAATCATTAATCTTTGATAATCAATCTTCGATTGTGTCAGCAATAACCGAACCCCGCTATCCTCCACCATAAACCGCACCCGCTCAGCAGGATAGTTGGGGTCCACGGGCACGTAGGCCGCGCCGGCTTTGAGCGCGGCCAGCATGGCGACGGGCATGGCCAGGCCCCGTTCCAGCAGCAGGGCCACCCGGTCGCCGGACTGCACGCCCTGTTCCAGCAGCCGGTGGGCGAGCTGGTTGGCGCGGGCGTTGAGCTCGCCGTAGGTGAGGGTCTCATCGGCGAATTCCACCGCGACCCAGTCGGGATGTTCGGCGGCGACGGCCTCGAAGCGCTGGTGAATGAGATGGGGTTCGGCGATGGGCCGGTGGGTCTGGTTCCAATCCACCAGCAGCACCCGGCGTTCCTCTTCATCCAACAAATCGAGCTGGCCCAGGCGCTTGTGGGGATGCGCGGCCATGTCGGCCAGGAGGTTGCGCAGATGGCCAAGCAGGCGGGCGATGGCGTCATCATCGTAGAGGCGGGCGTCGTAGGAGGCCTTGAGCGTGATCTCCCGGCCCGGACCGCTGACGATGGTCAGGGGATAGTTGGTCTGCTCGTAGGATTTCACGTCCTCGAAGGCGACGCTGGTCTCCTGGGTGCGCAGGGCGTCATCCACCGGATAATTTTCGAAGACGAAGATGGTCTCGAACAGGGGCGAGCCGGGCGGGACGTCGCTCCATTCGGCCACCTGCACCAGGGGCGTGTACTCGAACTGGCGCATCTCGAATTGCAGGGCGTGGATGCGGCGCAGCCAGTCGCCCAGGGGCCGGTCATCCTCCACCTGGACGCGCATGGGCAGGGTGTTGATGAACAGCCCGACCATGGTCTCAGCCCCGGGCAGGTCCGCGGGGCGACCGGAGACGGTGGCGCCATAGACCACGTCGCGGCGGCCGCTGTAACGGCTGAGGAGCAAAGCCCACGCGCCGGAGATGACCGTGTTCAGGGTGACGCGGTGCGCGCGGGCCAGGTCGGTGAGGGCCTGGCTGAGCTCGGGCGAGAGCTTCAGGCTCTGCTCGTGGGTTTCCACCCTGCCCTCGCCCACGCGCTTTTCGATGCGCAAACGCACCGGCTCATCGAACCCGGCCAGCAAGTCCCGCCAGAACGCCTGGGCCCGACCGATGTCCTGCTGCTCCAGCCAGTCGATGTAGCTCTTGAAGGGACGGGCGGGGGGCAGCATGGGCTGGTATCCCTGGGCGTACGCCTCGTAAGCCATGAACACTTCGCGCATGATGATGGGCAGGGACCAGCCATCCATGAGGATGTGGTGGTTGCTCCAGATCAGGCGGTGCTCCTCCTCGCCCGTGCGGACGAGGTGGATGCGCATGAGGGGGGCCTTGGCGGGATTGAAGCCCTGGGCCCGGTCCTGACGGATGAGGGCCTGGAAGCGGGTCTCCTGCTCCTCGGGGGAGAGATCGCGCCAGTCCTCGTAGGTCATGGGCAGGCGGGCCTCCCGCAGCTCCACCTGCATCATCCGATCCAGGGATTTCCACGAGAATGCGGTGCGCAGCACCGAATGCCGCTGCACCATGAGCTCCCAGGCGCGGCGGAACGCGTCCACGTCCAGGGGACCGCGCAGCCGGGCGGTAAGCTGTTCCACATAGACGCCCGAGTCGGGGTCCTTGAGGGTGTGGAAGAGCATCCCCTCCTGCATGGGGGTGAGGCGGTAGATGGCTTTGATGTTGCGGCGCTTGGAGGACATAGGCGGGGTGGGACAGGGGGTGATGGTGGGAGGAGCGAAAATCGTAAGACGTAAAGGCGTAAAACGTAATGACGTAAAACGTAAAGGCGTAAAACGTAATGAAAGCAAGAATGGCGTCTTACGCATTACGTTTTACGCATCACGCATCGATTTCGTCGAGCAAGTCGTCGGGGATGTCGTCTTCGGGGAGAGGGGGAAGAAGGGAGCGGAGGTGATCGAGGGTTGCCTGGGCCAGGGCCTGGATGGTTTCGGGCCGATGGATGGCGGGATCATGCTCCCAATGGAGGCGAAGTCGCCCGTCGCGCAACACCGCAGTGAGGGCGATGAGGTGGGTGCGGGGGTTGCGGGGGCCGCGTTCGGGGCCGCGCAACCGCGGGTCGGTCAGGAAGCGGACGCCGGGCATGGGCGTGGTCTGGACTTCGCCCAGGAAGTTGAACAGGAGCTGAGGCCGGGGGAGTTGCGTCAGGTCGGGGTCGTGGAGGATGTGGCGGAGGATGCCGTAGGTCTGGGCGTGGGCCGCGGCTTCGCGGGCGCGGCGGTGGATGTGGGCCAGCGCGTCGCGCGGGGTGGCGGGGTCGGGAAGGGTCAGGGCCAGGGGATAGAGGGCGGTGAACCAGCCCACGGTGCGGGCCAGGTTCACGGGCAGGTTCATCTCATCCCGACCGTGGCTCTCCATGTCCAGATAGAGGCGGGGCTGGCCGGTCCAGTCGGCCCAGGCGCGAGCCAGGGCCAGGAGGAGGGCGTCTTGCAGCTCGGCGTCGGGCAGGGCCCGGGTCCACGCCAGCAGCCGTTCGGTTTGGGACTGGGAAAGGGCTGTATCCACCCATCGGGCCGCCTCCGCCAGAGAGGGCTGAGACGCGGTCTGGGGATCATCCACCGGCAAGGAGGGGAGATGCTGGGGAAGCGCCCGCAGCCAATAGGTCTTCTCCGCTGGCATGGCTCCCGAACGGGCGTAGGCTTCCAGATGTTGGCTCCATTGCCGATAGGATGTGGTCTTGGGAGGAAGGTGCACCGGTGTCTCTGTGGTCAGTTGCCCATACGCCGATAGCAAATCGGCCAGCAGGATGCGCCACGAGATGCTATCCACTACCAGATGATGCGCTACCCATAATACTCGATGGGGGCGTTTTTCGCCAAAATCAAAGAGGATCATCCGGGAAATGGGGCCGTTTTCCAGGTGCAGCGCGGCCTGGGCCCGGGCGGCGACGCGGGCGGCTCGGGCGTCCTGTTCGTCCGGCGGCAGGCCCGCGAGGTCCACCCGCTGGAACGCAGGGGCGACGGTTTCCTGCAGCTCCTGGGTCCAGCCGTCGGGCGTGGGGCGGAAGCGGGCGCGGAGCATGTCGTGGTGGTGGAGGACTGCGGCCAGGGCTTGGCGCAGGCGGTCGGGCTCGATAGGTTCGGCCACTTCCAGCAACAGCGATTGGTTCCAGTGATGAGGCTGAGGGAGGTCTTGGGCGAAGAACCAGCGCTGGATGGGGGTCAAAGGCGCGGGCCCGGCAATGCGGCCCTGTTCCGCCTGAATGATGGGCGCGTCGGGCAGGTGCGCGGCCAGTTGGGCGATGGTGGGGTGCTGGAAGAACTGGCGGGCAGTGAGGCGCAGGCCCAGCTCCTGGGCGCGGGCGATGATGTGGGTGATGAGGATGGAGTCGCCGCCGATCTCGAAGAAGTTGTCGTGGATGGTGATGTCGTCGCGGTGGAGGGCCTGCCGCCAGAGGTCGAGGAGGATGGATTCGGTGGGATTAGGATTGGGAGTGGGAATAGGATTAGGCGTGGGGGTGAGCGGGGCGGGGGTGAATCCTGTGCCTGTTGCTTCTATCTCGATCGGCAGGGGGGCGTCGGGGTGGGTGAGGAGGTCGTCGAGGAGGGCGATGAAGTCATCGGCCATGCGCTGAATGGTCTCCCGACGCCACAGGTCGGCGCTGTATTGCAGCGCGGCCTGGGTCCGCCCCTCTTCATCGGAGATGGCCAGCAGGAGGTCATATTTGGCCGCATCCGCGTCCAGGGGCAGGGGTTCGAGCTCCAGGCCGGGGAGGTGAAGGGGCGGGATCATGTCCTGGTTGTAGGCCAGGGCCGCCTGGAAGATGGGGGTGATGCTGAGGTCGCGCGGGGGCTGCACCGCGTCCACCACCAGCTCGAAGGGGGCTTCGGCGTGGGCGAAGGCGTTTTGGGCGACCTGTCGGGCCTGGTGCAGGAGGTCGCGGAAGCTGGCGGCTTCGTCCAGGCGCAGACGCAGGGCCAGGGCGTTGACGAAAAGCCCGATGAGGGGCTCCAGTTCGGGGCGGTTGCGGTTGGCGATGGCCGTGCCGATGACGATGTCGGGTTGGCGGGCTTTTTGGGCCAGGAGCGTTGCAAACGCGCCCCAAAACGCCATGAATGGCGTTGCGCCCGCTGCGCGGGCCAGGTCGTGGAGCCGGGCCGTCAGGCGTTGGGGGATGGCGAAGCGGACCACGTCGCCGGCGCTGGTCTTGACGGGCGGGCGGGGGAAGTCGGTGGGGAGGTTGAGCACGAGCGGCGCGGCGTCCAGATGCCCGCGCCAGAAGTCGAGCAGGGCGTCCAGCCGAGGCCCGGCCAGCCAGGCCCGCTGCCACGCCGCGTAGTCGGGGTATTGGATGGGCAGGTCGGGCAGGGGGGCGTCGGGGTTTCGGTAAAGGCTTTCGAGCTCGCGCAGCAGCACGCCCACGGACCAGCCGTCGGCGATGATGTGGTGCAGGGTGAGGAGGAAGAGGTGGTCTGCTTCACCCAGGCGATAGAGCTGCGCCCGCAGCAGGGGGCCTTGTTCCAGATGGAAGGGTTGGGCGGCATCTTCGCGGGCCCGGCGCAGGGCTTCATCCAGGCGGGCGTCGGGCGAACGCGAGGGGATGTCCGCGGGAGCGAGGGTGAGTTGGAAGGGGGCGTGCACGCGCTGGATGGGGCCGTCGGGCGTGGCGTGGAAGGTGGTGCGCAGGCTGGCGTGGCGGGCGATGATGCGGTTCAGCGCGGATTGAAGCCGATCCACGTCCAGGTTGCCGCGCAGGCGCACGGCCAGGGGGATGTGATAGATGGGCAGGCCGGGCTCCAGTTGCTCCAGGAACCAGAGGCGCTGTTGGGCGAAGGAGAGGGGAGCGAAATTCGATGATTGATGATCAATGATTAAAGATGGAATGGAAGGAATATCCGCGGCGGATTGATCTTCAATCTTTGTTCTTTGTTCCTTAATCTTTTCTGCCAGGGCGGCGGGGGTGGGGTGCTGGAAGAGCCATTGCAGGGGGATATCGCGGCCCAGGGCCTGGCTGAGGCGGGTGGCGGCGCGGGCCGCGAGGAGGGAATGCCCGCCCAGAGCGAAGAAATCGTCCTCCCGACCAATGTTCTCCACCCCCAGCAACTCCTGCCAGATGTCGGCGATGAGGCGCTCGGTGGGCGTGGCGGGGGGCTCACTCTGGCCATCTCGATGTGCAGGTTCGGGCGCCGGCAAGGCCCGGGCATCCACCTTGCCCGTGGGGGTCATGGGCAGCTCGGGCAGCAGATGGATGCGGGCGGGAAGCATGTAGGCGGGCAGGCGTCGGGCCAGATACGCGCGCAGCTCATCCGCGGTGACGGCCTCGCGCGCGACGACGTAGGCCAGCAGCCAGGGGTCGCCAGCCGGGGCAGGGGAGAGAACCCCGGCCGGCGACCAGGCTCCGGTGTGGTCTTGTTGCCAGAGAAGCGCTGCGGCCTGGGCCACCGCTGGGTGGGAGGCAAGGGCGGCTTCGATCTCGCCCAATTCGATGCGGATGCCGTGGTATTTCACCTGGCGGTCCACCCGGCCCAGGAATTCGAGTTCGCCGGTGGGCAGGCGGCGGACGAGGTCGCCGGTGCGATACAAGCGTTGGCGTGTGACGGAGGATGGAATGGCCCGCGGATGACGCGGATCAAGCTGATTTTCGCGGATTTTTTCTGATTTGATTTTTGATCCGCGTTCATCCGTTGCGTCCGCGTCATCCGCGGCGAATTTGACAAATGGATTGGGAACAAATCGCTCGGCGGTGAGGGCGGGGCGGCGCAGGTAGCCGCGGCCCACGGGCAGGCCGCCGACCAGAAGCTCGCCGGGGACGCCTACAGGTTGAATCATGCCGTGACGGGAGACCACGTGCAACTGGGCGTTGGCGATGGGTTTGCCGATGGGCGCGGTGCGGGCGATGGCTTCATCCTCGGGCCGCACCTGGTGATAGGCGCAGCCGATGGTGGCCTCGGTAGGACCGTAGCCGTTGAAGAACGCCCGGCCATCGCCCCACGCCCGCACGATGTCCCAGGTGCAGGCCTCGCCCGCGGCGATGACCGCGCGCAGCGCGCCGCCCGTGGGGGGACGGGTGCGAGCCAGCACGGTGGGGGTGAGCAAAGCCACGGTGATGGCTTCTTCCTCCAGAAAGCGGGTGAACGCGTCGGGGTTGAGGCGCACGGGCTCGGGCGTGAACACCAGCTCAGCGCCGGAGACCAGGGCCATGAAGCTTTCGCACAGGGCCGCGTCGAAGGCGAAGGACGCGAATTGTAACATGCGGTCGGCGGGGTTCAGGCCGAAGGCGCGGGCGTAGTCGGTGATGAAATTGGCGAATCCGCCGTGGGTGAGCACCGCGGCCTTGGGCTGGCCCGTGGTGCCGGAGGTGTAGATGACGTAGGCGGCGCGGTCGGGATGGAGGGGCGTTGGGGGCGGGGTGGTCGGTTGGGAGGCGATTTCGTCGTCGGTAAGGCGTAAGGCGTAAGGCGTAAAACGTAAATCGTCCGATGTGTGGTCTTCCGACCTCTGGCCTCCGACCTCTGACCTCCGACCTCCGACCTCTGACCTCTGACCCCCGGCCTCCGACTGATCACTGATGACGATCTTTGCTCTGGCGTCGGCGAGCATGTACTGAAGGCGTTCTGCGGGCAGGGCGGGATCCAGGGTGAGGAAGACGCCGCCCGCGCGCATGACGCCCAGGATGGCGGTGAGCAGTTCGGGGCCGCGGGGGAGATGGATGGCGACGATGTCTTCGGGCTGAAGGCCGCGGGCCAGGAGGGCGTGGGCGATCTGGTTGGCGCGGGCGTCGAGTTCGGCGTAGGTGAGCGCGCGGTGGCTCAGGGTGAGCGCGGGCGCGTCGGGGCGCTGGCGGGCCTGACGCGCGACAAGGTCGGGGATGAGCCCATCGGGCGGGGGTGCAGCGGTGTCGTTCCAGGCCGCGAGCCGGGCCGCCTCCTCGGGCGTGAGGATGGGCTGATAGCCCACGGGGAGGTCGGGATGAGCCAGCAGGTTTTCCAGCAGGGTGAGGAAATGTCCGGTCAGGCGCTGGATGGTCTCCGGACGGAAGAGGGCGGCGTCGTACAGCCATTGTCCCTCCATGCCCGCCTCCCGTTCCGCCAGGGTGAGGGCGAGGTCGTAGGGCGCGCCCACCGGGTCCAGGGGCAGGGGCTCCAGCCCCAGGGCGTCGCGCCGGGGCGGCTCCAGCAGGTTTTGATAGGCGAACATGACCTGGAAGATGGGCGTGTGGCTGAGGTCGCGCGGGGGCTGCAGGGCTTCCACCACCAGCTCGAAGGGCGCGTCGCTGTGGGCGAAAGCGGCCTGGGCGATGTCGCGCGTTCGGGCCAGGAGCTCGCGGAAGGTGGGATTGTCGTGCAGGGTCAGGCGCAGGGCCAGGGTGTTGACGAAGAGGCCGATGAGGGGCTCCAGTTCGGGGCGGGTGCGGTTGGCGATGGCTGTCCCGATGACGATGTCGTCCTGGTTGGCGTAGCGGGCCAGGAGCGTTGCAAACGCTCCCCAAAACGCCATGAATGGCGTTGCGCCTTCGCGCTGGGCCAGGGCCCGCAGGCGTTGGGTCAGAGGTTCGGGGATGTGGAATCGCACGACGCCAGCATCGCTGCCCTTGACCGCGGGCCGGGGGAAGTCGGTGGGCAGGGCGAGGAGCGGGGGCGCATCGGCCAGGTGATCGCGCCAGAATGCCATCTGACGTTCCAGCGCGTCTCCGGCCAGATTCTCCCGCTGCCAGACTGCGAAATCCGCGTATTGGATGGGCAGGGGCGGCAGACCCGCGGCTTCGGGCTCGCCCCCGGCCCGATACAGCGCCTCCAGCTCCCGGAGAAAAACGCTCACGGACCAGCCGTCGGCGATGATGTGGTGCATGGCCACGGCGATGACGCGTTCCTCCTCATCCAGGCGGTAGAGGCCCAGGCGCAGGAGGGGGCCCCGGGCCAGGTCGAAGGGCCGGGCCGCGAGGTCCTGAGCCAGACGCCGGGCTTCGTCCAGGCGTTCATCCGCGGGCCGATCGCGCAAATCCACTTCTTCCAGGGACAGGGAGGCGTCGGGAAGGATGCGCTGGATGGGGCCGTCGTCGGTTTCTGCGAACAGGGTGCGCAGGATGGCGTGGCGGGCGATGAGGGTCTGCAGGCTGCGGACGAACGCGTCCCGATGGAAGGGCCCGCGCAGGCGCACGGCCGCGGCCATGTGATAAAAGCGGTCGTCGGGCTGGAGTTGGGCCAGGAACCAGAGGCGTTCCTGCGCGTAGGAAAGGGGGAGCTGCGGGCGTCGGTCGCTGACCGGCTCGATGGGGATCAAATCATCGGCCGGGGGCTTGAAGAAAGCGGATTGGAGTTGGAGCACCGCGGCATGCAGAGGCGCGTCCAGGGGGATATCCAGCCAGGCCCGGGCCGCGGCGGGGTCGATGGCGTGGCGACGGAGGAAGTTGGGGTCGCCCACCATGCGGCTTTCGGGATGGACGCCGTCGAGCATCCGGCCATCCTGATAAGGGTCGAGCATGGCGGGGTGGAAATCCACGCCCAGGAAGTCGCTCAGCCGCTGGAGTTCATCTTGGGGAGCCTGAACCAGGTCCTCGAAACGGAGCAAGATGCGTCGGTCTTCAGGAATGGAGGCGAGAAAATCATGGATGTTGCGGTTGGCGTGGAGCCAGATGAGCTCGGCCCGCTGGCGGCGGGTGAAGGGCGTGTCGGGCAAATAGACCGCATCGAGACCGCTGTTCAGGTAGGAGAGAACCGAGGCGTGGGGATTGCGCACCAGATGGATGTAGCGCGCGTCCTGGAAGGTGGCTTCGATGCGCTCCAGGGTCTGGCGGCTGAGGGGATAGGTGGTGGTTTTATCCACCAGGGTGCGGCCGCGGATCCAGCTTTGCAGGCGGCGGTAGAAGCGATGGATGGGCCAGTCCGCGGCCTCGTAGCGGGCGATGATGGCCCGGGCCTGGTCCAGATCGCAACGGAAGAGCTCCATGACCGCCCGCAAGAGCCCTTCGGTCCAGCCCCGTTGCCGGCCGGAGAGGGCGGCGGCCCGCTCGGCCATGGTGTGGAAGCTGGCGAGATAGAGTTCGGGCGGGGCGAAAAGCCGGGGATGCCCGGCCAGCATGACCCGCAACAGGGTGGAGCCGGAGCGGGGCGCGGCCAGGATGAAGACCGCGGGCGGGAGTTTGTCCAAAATCTGCGCGCGGTACGCTGCTTCCCGGGCGTCGTCATAGTCCAACGCGGTCAGGATGCGCCCGAACGCGCGGATGTCCGCGTCGGTGATGGCGGGCGTGCTGGTGATGGCGTGCTGGCGCTGGGGCAGCGGGTGATCGGGCAGCCAGCGGGCCACTGCGGCGGGATAATCCCGCTCCAGCAGGGCGGCCAGGGAGGCGATGGTGGGCGCATCAAAGAGCACGGCCACGAAGATGGGCTGGTCGAGCTTCTCTTGCAGGCGGTTGATGAAGATGGCGGCCTGGAGGGAGTCGCCGCCCAGGGCGAAGAAGTCATCCTCCACGCCGATAGGCTGGATATCCAGCAAAGCCTCCCACATGGCGGCCAGGGCTTTTTCCAGCGGCGTGCGGGGAGGGGTGTGGTCGGTGCGGATGGTGGCAGACCGCGTGCGGGCCAGGGCGTCCACGTCCACCTTGCCGCCGGGCGTGCGGGGGAAGGCGTCCACCCGATGGATGCGGGCGGGGAGCATGTAGCCGGGCAGGCGCAGACGCAGGAAATCCTGGAGTTCGATGGGGTCGGGCGAGACGCGGTTGGGGATGATGTAGGCGATGAGGGCGACCGCGTCGTCGTGTTGGGCGGCCAGGACCGCGGCCTCTTGCACGGCGGGGTGTTCGGCCAGCACCGCGGCCACTTCCTCGGGCTCGATGCGATAACCGCCGATCTTCACCTGGCGGTCCAGGCGGCCCAGGAATTCCAGGCGACCGTCGGGCAGCCAGCGCACGAGATCGCCGGTGCGATAGATGCGGGCCCCCGTCTCCGATGGAGCAAAGGGATCGGGCAGGAAGCGCTGGGCGGTGAGGGCGGGGCGGTTGAGGTAGCCGTGGGCCAGGCCCTCGCCCGCGATGACCAGCTCGCCGGGGACGCCGATGGGCGCGGGCCGGAGATGCCGGTCGAGCACATAGGCCCGGGCGTTGGGAATGGGCCGCCCGATGGGGGCCTGAGCAGGGTAGTTTTCGTGGAGGAATGCGGGGTCGGCCCGCCACATGGTGGCGACCACCGTGGTTTCGGTGGGGCCGTAGGTGTTGATGACCTGGGGATGGGCGGGATAGCGCAGGAGCCAGCGGCGGAGCAGGTCGGGCCGGGCGCGCTCACCGCCGATGATGATGAGGCGCAGACTCTCGGGCAGGTCGTGGCCGTGCGCGAGGATGGCTTCGGCCAGGAAGCGCCAGAACGCGGTGGGCAGATCGAGGACGGTGAGCCGCTGTTCCCGGCAGAAGTCGAGGAACGCGGCCGCGTCGCCGATGATTTCATCGTTGCGCAAGACCAGGGTCGCGCCCGCAACCAGCGCGCCGAAGATCTCCTCCACCGCGGCGTCGAAGGCCAGGGAGGCGAACTGGAGCACCCGGTCGTCGGGCGTGAGCTGGAACGCGTCCAGCGCGGCGCGGATGTAGTTGCTCAGGGCCCGATGGGGAATGACCACGCCCTTGGGGCGGCCCGTGGAGCCGGAGGTGTAGATGACGTAGGCGGGGGTTTCGGGGTGGAGGGGCGTTGCAAGAGGCGTCGTGGGTTGCGAGGCGACTTCGGCATCTGTAATGCGTAAGGCGTAAGGCGTAATGCGTAAAACGTCATCATCTGCATCACGTTTTACGTCTTTACGTTTTACGTCTTTACGTTTTACGTTTTCATCCACCACG
>CAZDCN010000024.1:0-11740 GCA_964503945.1 uncultured Caldilineales bacterium | reverse complement strand
AAGAACTCGAAGACACGAAGCATTTCTTTTGTTTTTCCCTTCGTGCCGTCGTGTCCTTCGTGGCTTGAGATCGGGTAGGTTAGTAGTCACTAGGATATAGGACAAGAAATCGGGGATCGGAGCTCGTTTTGACGCGTAACAGGGTTATGCTTCCAGACGAGCCAGAAATTGCTTCAGGGAAAGGATCGGAATCCCGCGAAACGGATGGAGGACAAGTAAATCTACATCGCCCGAAACCAGGGCATCCACCCGCCCCGCCACCGCAGCTTCCAGGAAGATATTATCTTTTGCATCCCGACACGCCGTGATGCGCTCTGTGGGGATGACTTCCTCACCTCGCAAAATCAGCAACTGGAACACCGTGCGCACATCATCATCAGTCAACCCATATTTGCGTTGAATGCGTGGCCGACTCAACACCTTGATGACTTCTTCCATCGTGGCTTGGGAATACACAAAAGTGAATCGCCCCAATCGCAGATGTCGCACGAGCCTGCCTGCGGCCCCCGTTGGTTTGATGACGCCGCTGACGAGGATGCTGGTGTCGATGACGACTTTCCTCACAGTGTTACTTTCCTCGCGCTATTTCGATATCTTTCTCCAATTCCTCATCGCTCACGGCGGCGTTGCGTTCCGCCATACGGGCCATCAATTCATCAAAGCGGGATAAAACCGCTTCTTCTTTCCATGCCGCAAAGCGCAGATATTCCTCGTAGGGGATCAGGACGGCTTCGGGCCGGCTGCCGCGGGTTAGGATGTAGGGGATGTGGGCGCGACTGACTTCATCGAAGACAGAGCGAAATCGTCGCTGCATTTCGGTTACGCCGATGATTTTCTGCATGAACGCCTCCGGTGATGCGATATATATAGCTGAATATGTATTTCAGTATGCATTCTAGCTCAGGCTCCTGCGATTGTCAACAGACGTGCAGGATAGTAGCCATTGCAGATATGGCGTTGCCCCTAGGCTGCCTCCCGGCCTCTCCGCCGCCAATCGGCTCGAAAATAATTTTTTTCGCTCATAGCAAGTGAACATTGTGGACGTGATTGCTGGAAAAAGCTATAATTTGGCCATGCAAGCATGGAATGATATTTTTTGGCGAACGATTTTTGATCGACGGAGCATTCGCCGCTACCGGCCCGATCCCGTGCCGCGCGAGATCATCGAGCGGGCGCTGACCGCGGCCATCTGGGCCCCCAGCGCACACAATCGCCAGCCCTGGCGCTTCGTGGTCATCACCCGACCGGAGGCGAAGCGGGCCCTGGCCGAGGCCATGGCCCGGCCCTGGCGAGAAGATTTGCGACGAGATGGCGTCCCGCCGGCGGAGATTGAGGCCCGGGTGCAGCGCTCCTATCAGCGCCTCACCCAACCGCCCGTCCTCATCCTGGGCTGCCTGACCATGACCGACATGGACCGTTATCCCGACCCGCAGCGGCAGCGGCTGGAGTGGATCATGGCGGTGCAGAGTCTGGCCCTGGCCCTGGGCAATCTCATGCTGGCCGCGCATCACCAGGGGCTGGGGTCGTGCTGGATGTGCGGGCCGCTATTCGCGCCGGAATCGGTGCGGGCCGCGCTGGATTTGCCCGAGGATTGGGAGCCGCAGGCCATCATCTCGCTGGGATGGCCCGATGAGACGCGGGAGTCGACGCGCAGGCCGTTGGAGGAGGTGGCGGTGTGGGCATAAGTCAAAAGTCAAAAGGCAAAAGGCAAAAAAAATCTGAAATCAGGGTTGTGGCGCTGGCGGGGGGCGTGGGCGGCGCGAAGCTGGCGCATGGCCTGACGATGTTGCTGCCGCCCGAGCAGCTCACCATCATCGTGAATACGGGCGACGATTTCGAGCACCTGGGCCTGACCATCTGCCCCGATATCGACACGGTGCTCTACAACCTGGCCGAGGTGAATAACCCGGCTTTCGGCTGGGGCCGGGCCGAGGAAAGCTTCCATGTGCTGGAGGAGGCGAAGCGGCTGGGACATGACGCCTGGTTTCTGCTGGGGGATAAGGATATCGCCCTGCATTTGCTGCGCCGCGAGATGCTGGACGCGGGCATGTCGCTGACCGAGGTCACCCTGGAGCTGGCCCGACGGCTGGGGGTGGCCCATCCCGTGCTGCCCATGTCGGACCAGCCCGTGCGCACGGTGATTCTCACGCCCGAAGGCCCCATGCCCTTCCAGGAGTATTTCGTGCGCCGCCGCACCGAGCCCATCATGCTGGGGATGCGGTTGGAGGGGTTGGCGCATGCCCGCCCCACAGACCAGGTCCGAGCTGCGCTGGATGAGGCTGACGCGGTGATTTTCTGTCCCTCCAATCCTTTCGTCAGCATCGGTCCCATCCTGGCGCTGCCGGGCGTGCGGGAGCGCGTCGCGGGGAAGCCGACGCTGGCGGTGTCGCCCATCATCGGCGGGCAGGCGCTGAAGGGCCCGGCCGCGAAGATGATGGCGGAGCAGGGGATGGAGGTGAGCGCGTTGGGCGTGGCCCGGCATTATGCGGGTCTGGTGGAGGGTTTTGTGCTGGACCGGGCGGATGCGGCGCTGGCCGCGGAGGTGCGGGCCCTGGACATAACGCCTTTTGTCACCGACAGCATCATGCGAGATAAAGGGGATCGGCG
Source organism: uncultured Caldilineales bacterium (assembly GCA_964503945.1). Lineage (GTDB taxonomy): Bacteria > Chloroflexota > Anaerolineae > J102 > J102 > M2005. The sequence continues at coordinate 9,133 of CAZDCN010000024.1, read as the reverse complement.
GCGGTTGGCCGCGGAGGCGCTGGGGTTTGTGGCGAGGTTGGTGGAGGAGGAGGCGTGAAGCGGTGGGTGAAGCGGGCGACCGCGCACGCGCCGGCCGCGCAGGAGGGCGTGAAGCGGGCGTGGGTGGAGGTTCGTCGGCTGGGCGAGCGAATGCAGTTCGCGTTCACAGGCCCGCCCGATCCCGCGTCCGCCTGGCTGCTGGCTTCGTCCGGACGCAGCGGCTCCACCTGGCTGGGGGATATGCTGGCGGCCACGCCTGGGTCTCAACAGATTTTCGAGCCGCTGGACCCGCGCAATTCGAAGATGTATCGCGAGTTGATGGCCTGGCCGCCGGGCCTGACGCCCTCCGCGTTCAAGCGTAAGTATCTGCGCGCCGATGCGGACGCGCCCGAATGGGCCGCGTTGTGGGAGGATGTGCTGCGGGGGCGGGTGCGCACCTATCTCACCGACTACACCCGCACGAGTTTCTTTCCCCGACGCTTCGTAATCAAGGTGATCCGGGCGAATATGATGCTGGGATTTGTGGCGGAGCGGTTCGGGCCCCGCATCGTGTTCCTCATGCGCCACCCGGCCGCGGTGGTCAATTCCATGGCGCATCGGGTGAGGGCGCGCTGGCCCGCGGATGTGCGGGACCTGTTGAGTCAGGAGGCGCTGGTGGAGGATGTGCTGCGTCCCTGGATAGGAGCGATCGAACGGGTGTCGGACGGTTTCGAGGCGTTGGCAGTGTGGTGGGCGGTGGAGAATCGGGTCGCTCTGGAGCAACTGGCGGGGAGAAGGCATTATCGGATTTTTTATGAATGGCTGTCGTTGCGGCCGCGGGAGGAGATGGCCGGGCTGTTGCGATGGCTGGGGATGGAGAGGGATGCGGTTCCCGAATCGCTGCTCACCCGTTACAGTCGCATGACCAGTGTGAAGCAGCGTCAGAGCGCGGAGGCGGATGTGATGAGGCGGCTTTCGGCCTGGCAGCGGGAGCTGACGCCCGAGGAGCAGCGCATCGTGTTGACCTGGGCGGAGCGGTTGGAGGTTCCCTGGTATGGGGCGGATGGGTTGCCTATGGGGCTTTCGGGCGCGGCGGGGGAGGACGCATGAAGCTGGCGGTGGCGATCCCGATGAAGCCGCTGGCGCGGGCCAAGGCGCGCCTGCGCCCAGGCCTCGGCGACGCGGCCCGCCAGGCGCTGGCGGCGGACATGCTGAAGCATGTCCTGGCCGCGGTAGCGGCCAGCCGCGTCGCCGAGGCCTGCGGGGTCGTCTCCGCCGACCCCGCGGCGCTGGCCCTGGCCGAAGAAGCCGGCTGCGAAGCCATCGTCGAGCCGGAGCCCGCGGGCTACAACGCGGCCGCGGCCAGGGCCAGCGCCTGGGCGCAGGCGCGCCGCTGCGACGCGCTCCTCATCCTCCCCGGCGACCTCCCCCTCCTCACGCCCGACGACATCCGCCTGCTCGCGCGCCTGGCCGAACCCCACGCCCGCATCCTGGTCATCGCGCCCGACGCCACCCGCGCCGGCACCAACGCCCTCCTCCTGCGCCCGCCCGACCTCATCCCCGCCGCCTTCGGCCCCGACAGCTTCCACCGCCACCTGCAAGCCGCCCGCCAGGCGGGCGTCGAACCCATCATCCACCTCGCCCCCACCCTGGCCCGCGACATCGACTGGCCATCAGATCTTCAACATCTCCCATCTCCGCAACATGACCATGCCTGACCTCATCCTCCACAACGCCCGCATCTTCACCCAGTGGCCCCAGCGCCCCTGGGCCCAGGCCCTGGCCATCCACCAAGGCCGCATCCTCGCCGTGGGGGAAGACCCCGACATCCTCGCCCTGGCCGCGCCCGCCACCCACATCATCAACGCCCGCGGCCATCTCGTCCTGCCCGCGTTCACCGACGCCCACATCCATCTCTTCGACCTGGCCCGCCGCCGCGGGCAGGTGGCGCTCTACGACGCATCCAGCCTGGAAGACATGCTGGCCCGGGTGCAGGCCCACGCCGCCGGCCTCCCCCCCGACGCCTGGGTGTTGGGCTACGGCTGGAACGAAAGCGCCTGGCCCCAACGCCGCTTCCCCACCCGCCGCGACCTGGACCCGGTCACCCGCGGACGGCCCGCGGTCATCTGGCGCACCGACCTGCACGCGGCCGTCGCCAACAGCGAAGCCCTGGCCCGCGCGGGCATCGGCCCCCGCACCCCCGATCCCCCTTCCGGCGTCATCGACCGGGATGAGCGTGGCGAGCCCACGGGCGTGCTGCGGGAGCTGGCCATCAATCTCGTGCGCCAGGCCATCCCCCCCATGACCGAAACCCAGGCCGCGGCCAACCTCCAGGCCGTGGCCCGGGACCTCCACGCCCTGGGCGTCGTCGCCGCCCACGACCAGCGCATGAAAGACCACGCGGAGGAAGGCCCCGAGGCCCTGCGCCTCTACCAGCGCCTGGCCGCCCGCGGCGATCTGCCCCTGCGGGTGAGCTGCAATCTGGAGGCCGCGCACCTGGACGATATCATCGAGCTGGGTTTGCAGAGCGGGTTTGGGGACGCCTGGGTGCGGTTTGGGCATGTGAAACTCTTTGCCGACGGCTCCTTGGGCGCGCGCACCGCCTGGATGCTGGAGCCCTACGAAAACGACCCCGACAACGCGGGCATGTTTCTCACCCCGCCCGAGGAGATGGCCGCCATCATCCAGAAAGCCCATCGCCACGGCGTCGCCATCTCCATCCACGCCATCGGCGACCGGGCCAACCGCACCGTCCTCGATATCTTCGAAGAGGCCATCGCCGGCGGCAGCCACCAGCCGCCCCTCATCCCCCACCGCATCGAACACGTCCAGACCATCCAGCCCGAAGACCAGCCCCGGCTGGCGAAGCTGGGGATCACCGCCTCGGTGCAGCCCATCCACTGCACCGACGACATCCCCAACACCGACCGCTTGTGGGGCCCGCGCGGCCGCAACGCCTACCCCTTCCGCAACTTCCTCAACGCCCGCACCCTCCTGGCCTTCGGCTCCGACGCGCCCGTGGCCTCGCCCAACCCCTGGTGGGGCCTCCACGCCGCAGTCACCCGCCAGCGCCGGGACGGCGCCCCCGCGGGCGGGTGGCATCCCGACCAGCGATTGACCGTGGAGGAGGCGGTGCGGGCCTACACCCTGGGCCCGGCCGCGGCCATCGGCCAGGCCCACATCCAGGGCCGCCTCGCGCCCGGCTATCTGGCCGACCTCATCCTCCTGGACCGGGACATCTTCGCCATCCCTCCCCACCAACTCCCCCACGCCCGCGTCCTCCTCACCCTCCTCGACGGCGCCATCGTCCACCAGGCCGACGACTTCTGACCCCTAATCGCCCACCCACAACAGTTTCACCATGCCTGCCCGCTCCACCTGGCGGAACTCGGGATCGCCCGTCACCACCGGACAACCGAACTCCCGCGCCGCGGCAATGGCGAATGCATCCGCGTAGGAAACGGGAAACCGGGCCTTGATCCGGGCCGCAGCTTGAATGCGCTCCCGGGTCGGATGGACCATTTGAAACCCCATGGCGTCCATCCATCCCAATGTCTTCTGCAAGGCGGCTTCTCCATAATTTCGCAACGTGATGTAATACACTTCACCCCAATTGATGTCCGAAAGCAACAAAATCGTTCCAGTTTCCCGCGCTTGCTGGAAAATGCGTTTTACCGCGAGATGATCGCCTTCCTTGCGCAAGAAACTGATGATCGCATACGTATCGACGACGAGATGTTCAGGCATGATTGGGCTCCTTTTCGCTCCAATAACGCATCTCCGCCTCATCCTTTTCCCGTTCCCATTGCCGTTCCTGCAACAGCGCCTCAATCAGGGAAGGGCCTTCGCCCGCCAGCAAGCCGTATCCCGCCTCGATGGGATCATCGGGAACGGGGACAACTGTGATCATCCCGTCAAAATCGAAAAAAGCCAGCTTCATACCCGGCTCAATATGATACTTTTTCCTTAATTCGGCAGGGATGACAACCCAGCCTTTTTTCGATAACGTTGCAGTGTGCATGACATCCTCCAGAAGGTAACTGCTCACGTCTGCGTTCATTACAAAACCATGACGTTGGACATCGGACGTTTTACGCTTGACGCCTGGACATCCAGAAGCGCCCGATTCACGACGCAAGTTACGTCCAAACCGGCTGCCTTAGTAGTCACATTTCCTCGATAAGTATAACAAATCCACCATTTCGTGTCAACGCGATGAAAATATTGACCTACAACATCCGCAACTGGCATAACAGCCAGGGCAAAAGTAATGTGCGGCAGGTGTTGGATGTGCTGAAAGAGGCGGATGCGGACTTCATCGGCCTGAACGAAGCGCTGCACCCCCACCCCTCGCCCGATCCCAACCTCCCCGCGCTTGATTTCCTGGCCCGAGAGCTGGGCATGGAGGCCGCGTTCGGGCCCGCGTTCCAGCCCCACAACGCCTTCCACCTGCCCCAGGTCATGTCGGGCAACGCCCTGCTCAGCCGCTTCCCCATCCTCGCCACTGCCGCCCACCACCTCACGCCCGTGGTCCAGCGCCAGCGCGGCTTGCTCGAAACCCGCGTCCTCCTGCCCCGCCAGACGCCCTTCACCCTCTACGTCACCCATCTCGAACCCAAACGGGAGGATGTGCGGGCGCAGCAGGTCAAATCGTTACTGAGCTGGACGGTGCGGGATCGGAACAGGCCCCACGCGCTGCTGGGCGATCTCAACACCTACAACCCCGCGGATTTCCCCCACGAGGACGCGCTGGCTGCGTTCCGCGCGAAAGCCGAAGCCCGCGGCTTCACCTTCTTCCAGGCCCAGGTCATCCCCCTGCTGCTGAAGAGCGGCTATGTGGACCCGTGCGCCGCCCATCCCCAACCCACCTGGGACGCGGACGACGAGCTCTGGGCCCGCATGGATTTCGTGCTCCTCTCCCAGCCCCTGGCCGGGAGCGTGAAGGCGTGTGGAGTCATCGATACGCCCGTCGCCCGCGAAGCGTCCGACCATCTGCCCGTGTGGGCTGACGTGGAAATGTAGTATACTTCTCCGCATGACCGTTCACGTTGCTTCGACGTCCTCGCGCGGCGCGGGCTTCTCGCGCCTGGCCTGGGTCCTCCTCGCCCTGATGATCGCCGCGTATGTGGTCATCTTCACCGGCCTGGCCTTCGACCTGCACGCGGCTCAGCGCACCCACAAATCGGACCTGGGGCAGATGGATCAGGCCGTGTGGAACACGAGCCGCGGGCGGTTCGTGGAGGAAATCAAGCGGGATTTCCTCTCCACCCGGCTCACCGACCACGTCGAACCCATCTACATCCCCCTCTCCCTGGTCTATTGGGTGTGGAACGATGTGCGGGCCATGTTGTTGATGCAGGTTCTGGCCGTGGCCCTGGGCGCGGTCCCCCTCTTCGCCCTGGCCCGCGGCCAGGTGGGAACGACGCTGGGGCTGGGTCTGGCCGCCGCCTTTCTGCTGAACGCCTCCCTGCAATCCGCGGTCCTCACCGAACTCCACGCCATCCCCTTCGCGGTTCCGCTGATTTTGTGGGCCTTCTGGGCGGTGGAGGCCCGCCGCCCGTGGCAATTCCTGGTCGCGGCGCTTCTTGTCGCGTCGGTGAAGGAAGAGGCCGCGCTGCTGGCCGCGGGCCTGGGCGCGTGGGCCGTGTGGCGCGCGTGGGTGCGGAGGTCAGAGGTCGGAGGTCAGAGGTCAGAGGTCAGAGGTCGGAGGTCGGAGGTCAGAGGTCAGAAGTCGGGGGATAGATGGATGGTTTGGGTGGGGATGGCGGTCATCGTGGCCGCGGGGGTCTGGTTTGGGATCGCCACCTTCGTCATCGTGCCCGCGTTCGGCGCCGAGGTGCATCAGACCCCCGAATCGGTGTATTTTCAACGCTACGGCGCACTGGGAAATTCGCCCCTCAGCATCTTCAAAAATCTGTTGACTAACCCCGGCCTGGTGTGGTCGGTGGCCAGCGAACCCGCGCGGGTGAGGTATCTGCTGGCGCTTTTCACCGGGTTTGGGTTTTTGAGCCTGTTCGGATTGGATGTGCTGCTCCTTTCCCTGCCCGTGCTGCTGGCCAATCTGCTCAGCTCCTTCGCGGCCCAATACTACGGCGATTTTCACTACACTGCGCCCCTCATTCCCTATTTCGCCGTGGCCGCGGTCTTTGGCCTGGAACGTCTGTTGCGTTTCTTCCGCACCACCTCCTTGCGCCCGGGCCTCATCACCACCCTTGCGCTGATCTGGCTGGTGGGATGGGCGGGCTGGGCCTACGCGCAGATGGGACGCGGGCCCGGTGGCGGCGCCTACGATCCTCCTGTCATCACCGAGCACCATCGCCTGGCCCGGCGCTTCTTCGCCCAAATCCCGCCCGACGCGCCCGTGACCGCGACATCGGCCCTTCATCCCCACCTCGCGCACCGACGCTTCATCTACCAATTCCCCCACGGGCTCGACGCCCAACCCCCCGCCCTGCCCGCGGAATGGGCCATCATCGATGTCACGGGCGATACCGACATGGCGCCGGGCGATCTCTTCAACCAGGTGCAGGCCATGCTGGCCGGAGATTGGGGCGTGGTGGACGGGGCCGACGGGTATCTGCTGCTGCATCGGGGCGAAGCCAACAAAACCATCCCCGACGCGTTCTACGACTTCGCCCGCACGCCCGACGACCCCGACGCCCTGGCCCAAGTCTATCCCCTCACCTTCGACCAGATCGAGGTGCAGACCTGGCCCCGCTGGCGGCAGGCGACCATCATCACCCAATGGCTGGTGGGGCGAGATTATCAGCCCGGCACGGTGCGTCCCTGGATCGAGCTGCTGACGCCCGCGGGCAAACTCCTCTACACCTTCGACGCCAGCGCGCCCCCGGCCCTGGTCTGGTATCCGCCCGCGCGCTGGCGGCCCGGCGACCGCATCCGCATCACCACCCTGCCCATGTATCCGCCCCGCGCGTGGGGCGTGGCCGCGGGCGTCGTCCACGGCCCCGACCCCTTCCAGCCCGCACACCGCCTCCCCGCCGCAGACGCAATCCCCGGCGCGGTCATTCAATCCCCGGACGCCACCCTGGCTCTGGCCGGCGCCTGGCGCTGGAACGCCTCCCACCGGCTGGACGCCCTCCCCGCCGACCTCCTCACCAGCCCCGACCTGGGGCCCCGCATCGAGCCCGCGGGCCGCGAGCAGACGGTGCAATTCCGCCTGCCCGACGGCGAGCTCATCCCCTTGCGGGCCTGGCTGCCCCAGGCCCCGCCCGCCCCCGGCCGCATCTTCGACTTCTGGCTGCGCTGGGAGCAAGGCGTTCCCGACGGGTATCAGCCCTTCGTGCATGTGCGCCGCGGGGAGCAAACCCTGCTCCAGCTCGACGGCCCGCCCACGGTCTTCCTGCCCGCGGCCGCCAACGCCCCCACCAACGACTGGCGGGAATTCATCCTGCCCGAGGATGTGCAACCGGGCGAAAACCTCCGTCTGGTCGTGGGACTCTATCGGCTGGATACAGGCCAACGCCTGGATGTTTTGGGCGCGGATGGCAAACTTGCGGGCAATGAAGTCGTATTGGGCGAATACCAAGTCGCTCCTCCTCCCGTCCCCGACCAACCTTGCGCCTTCCTTTCCGACATCTGTCTCTCCCAACCCTGATCCCATCCTTCCTGCCATGTTCGACTTCAACGAATACCAACGACTCGCCCTGCGCACCGCAGGCAACCACGGCGATTTCGACAAAACCCTCATGTACACGGCCCTGGGCCTCAACGGCGAGGCGGGCGAAGTGGCCGAGCACATCAAAAAAGCCTTCTTCCACGGCCATGAACTGGATCGAGAGAAGCTGGAAAAGGAACTGGGGGATGTGCTGTGGTATCTGGCTGTGATGGCCCACACCCTGGACATCCCTCTGGAAGACATCGCCCGCCACAACATCGAGAAGCTGGCCCGCCGCTACCCCGAGGGCTTTTCCGAAGAACGCTCTCGCAACCGCATCGATCCATAGGATTGCGGCAACCCATCGACAGCGATGAAAAGCTCACCCAAAGAGCATCAAGACCCTTGCGGCTCTGCATGAGACGGCTATTCCCAAAGCGATCATGTTTTCCAGCCGCCAGCGCGTCATCCTCCTCCTCATGCTCCTCCTCGCCTTCGGCCTGCGCCTCCATCATCTCGATGTGCAGAGCCTGTGGTACGACGAAGGAGTGACCGCGCGCGTGGCCCAGATGGGCGTCGGGGAGTTGGCCCGCTGGACCGCGAACGACATCCAACCGCCCTTCTACTACCTGCTGCTGGGAGGCTGGCTGCGCCTGTTCCATCCCTGGCCCGGCAACATCGCCTATCTCATGCGCTTTTTCTCGGTCGGGTTCGGGCTGTTGCTGGTGGGATTGATGGCGGTCCTGGCCCGCAGGCTGTGGAGCGATTGCGCGGGCCTGCTCACCGCATTCCTCGTCGCCATCTCGCCCCTCATGGTCTATTACAGCCAGGAAGCGCGCATGTACGCCATGCTCATCTTCCTGGCGACCCTGGTCGCGTACTGGGGCGTCCGCCTGCTCGACCTTTTGGGGATGAATTCGCCGGGGGCGGAGCGCAAGCGGTTGGGATACCTGGTTCTGTACGCCATCACCGGACTGGCCGCGATGTACACGCACTATTTCGCGGGGTTCGCGTTGCTGGCCCTGGCCCTCTATTGGGCGCATGTGTGGGTGCGAGAAAGCCGAAACGCGCGGGCGTTGGGCGGCTTCGCCCTGGCCCATGCCGTCATCCTCCTGGGCTTCCTGCCCTGGCTGCCCGCGATGTGGCGGCGTTTTCAGGTGGACGCCAGCTATTGGTCTGGTCGATTGAAGCTGAACGACGCCCTGATGAAGACGCTGCTCAATTTCACCGCGGGGGCGAAGGAAACGTTTCGGGTGGAGGATGCCCTCGCGTGGCTGCCCTGGTTCGGGCTCGCGGCCATCTTGTGGCTGGCCGCGCTCATGATGCTGCGCCGCCGCAGGTCCCAACGCCCGGTCGCGCTCATCCTCCACTGGCTGATCCTGCCTCCCGCTCTCATCCTCTTCCTGGCCTATCGCAATCCCAAATTCAATCCCCGCTACCTGCTCATCAGTTGGCCCGCGTGGGCCTTGCTCATGGGCGGCGGCGCGGCCGCGCTGTGGACCTGGCGCCCGCGCCGATGGAGGCGGCCTCTCATGCGAA
>CAZDCN010000023.1:9006-11763 GCA_964503945.1 uncultured Caldilineales bacterium | reverse complement strand
GCGTGCCAGGACACGGGCGTGATGGCGGGGATGGACGCTCCCCAGGAGGAGAGTGACAGCGCCTTGAGGCCCAGCGCGATGATCAGCCACAGGAACGCGGTTTTGACAAAAAAGCGGACGAGTCGAGGCATATCAGTGTGGATAAGCTGATGCTGTTTTACGCGGCTCGGACAGACGCGCTCCGCTTGCTGAGGATAACCGTAACCGCAATGATGCCAATGAAGAGAAGGATGGCGATGGCGTTGAGCAAGCCGCCCCACAATCGCCATGTGCGCTGCTGGAGCAGATCGCCCGCTATTCGCAAAATCAGGGACAGATTCAGCAACACCAGCGGCCCGTACATCTTGGGCGTGTATCGCACGGGCAGCCGCAATACTGCCGGAAAAATGATGGGAGCATGGCCGAAGATCATAGAAAAAACAAACCCGACGAACACGGTGTGCAGCATGGCGTCATAGATGAACCCGGCCGAGATGGGACCATAGATCATCATCAACACGCCGCCCAAGCCCATCCAGGCGTAGCCCGTGAGCAGACAGATGGCGATGAATTGGGGCAGGCCGGGCGATTTTACCGTGCGGCGGGCGATATCGAACCGGGCCAGCCACAGGGCGTAGCCCGCCATGCCCAGCCCCAGCACGCGCACGCCCGCATCCGGGGTCCAAAAGGTCATCACAAGGCCCGCTCCTACGATGAACGACACCACGTAGAACGCAGGGAACGCCCAACCCGGAAGACGCTGTAAACGCCCCAACTCCAGCCGCTCCGCGGCGATGGTCAACACCAGGAACGCCATCCACCACCACACGGCCAGAAAAATAGGATAACCCAGCGCCCAGATGAGATTTCCTATCAGCAGAGCCAACACGCCTGCTTCGAGCAGCCAGGTGAAGATGGCCGACTGCCGTCGGATGACCGCTGCGCCCACGGCCAGATAGAGCGCGCCGCTCAGGGTCAGCAGCCAGGCGGCGAAGAGCGTCCATGCGGGCAGGAAGATGATCATCAGGCCAGCGATGACCGCGAGAATCGGCGCACTATACGCCCACGCCTTTCCCAACGCCACTGCCCGCTCCAAAGCGATGAGCGCGCCGAAGAAGCTGGACACCATCAACGGGCCATGCATGCCCGCCAGCTGAGGCGTGAATGTAGGCCAGTCCCAGCCTATGCGCAGCAACGCCGCCCACAGGGTCACCAGGAGGATGATAATCGAACCCGCCAGGGAAAGAAATCGTGTTCGGGTCATCATCTCTCACCGATTATCCCATCCAGCCCAACTGCTGTCGAGCCGCTTCCGACATCATCTCCGGGGTCCAGGGCGGAGACCATACCAGATTGACGCTCACGTCTGCATCAGGAAAATACTGACGCAAAAGCATGTCCGCCTGATCGACGATGTATGCGCCCAGGGGGCAAGCCGCCGTGGTCATGGTCATGTCCACATTCAGACTGCGACCTTCGATGCTGACGCTGTACACCAATCCGAGATCCACGACATTGATGCCGATCTCGGGATCAATGACCTTGCGCAGAACGTCCAGCACGGCATCTTCTGTCATCATCATTGCTCCTGGAAATGAGATTGAGTTGCCAACAGAAAGATGCAGTCAAAGCTGAAAACGTTACTCATGGGCAGATCTCACTTTGGAGGAAATGGGTGAGCAACGCCATGGCCCCCTCCTCGATGATATCCAGCACCTGGTCCGCAGCGCCGGGTTGGTAATAGGGATCAGGCACATCGGATCCCAGTTCAGGGGCGTATTCAAGAAACAGGTGGATCTTTGGATGATGTTCGGGGGGAGCCATCCACAGCAGATCCTCAAAATTGGCCCGATCCATGGCGAAGAGATAATCGAAGGACGCGAAATCGTCGGGCTTCACCTGTCGCGCCCGCAGGTGGCCCATCTCGTAACCGCGTCGGCGCGCCGCCCGTTGCATGATGGCGCAGGGCGGCTTGCCGACGTAGTAATCCGCAGTGCCTGCTGAATCCACCGCTACATCCGCATCGAGATTGCGGACGCGCAGCAAGTCCTCGAAAACGACCTGCGCGGTGGGGGAGCGGCAAATGTTCCCCAGACAGACGAACAGGACGCGGGTCATGTCAGGCCGCGGGCTCGGCGGCGGGAGGCGTGGGCGCAGGGCGCTGGCCCAGGGCTTCGTCGATCATGATGAGGCCGGGCGGGTAATCCTTGACCATGCGCACCCGGGCCAACACATCACTGGCGTTCTTCTCCTCTTCCACCTGCTCATCAATGAACCACTTCAAGAGGGACTGGGTGGGATAATCGTCATCCTCCACGGCCATCTTGTAAAGATTGTGGATGAGAGAGGTCACCTTTTTCTCGTGAGCCAGCACCTCGGCGAAGATTTCCTCCACCGTGCCGAAATCGGTGGGCGGGGCGTCGATGGCCTTGAGGATGACGCGCGCGCCCCGATCGTTCATGAAATCGAAAAACTTGAGCGCGTGGAAAATCTCCTCCTCATATTGCATGCGCATCCAATGGGCCATACCCGGTAGGTCCTTGTACTCGAGATAGGCGGCCATGGAGAGGTAGAGGTAGGCGGAATAGTATTCGGCGTTTATCTGATCGTTGATGGCGGTCTGTAATCGTTCGGTAAACATTTGGGAAACTCCTTGTCAAAGAGAGAGATGCAAAGGGATTGCATGGGTTTTGTTGATGAAAGCCCATGTATTGTATCCCAATCCCTCCGTTCTCACAATACCGCCAGCATAAAGGGGAGATTAAACCGCTGAATGAG
>CAZDCN010000023.1:0-8996 GCA_964503945.1 uncultured Caldilineales bacterium | reverse complement strand
TCTTCATGCTACCACTCCCCCAGCAGCGCGAACTTTCCCCCATCCACCATCAGAATGTGCCCCGTCACATAACGAGAGGCGTCCGAGGCCAGAAACACCACCGGCCCCATGATATCCTCATCCGTTCCCACCCGGCCCAGGGGGATGGATTTGACCTTCTCAGCCAGCTTCGCGGGATCGTCCAGGATATGTTTGCTCATGGGTGTGTAGAACCAGGTGGGAGCGATGGCGTTCACCCGGATGCCGTAGGGCGCCCACTCCACCGCCAGGACCCGGGTGAGCATGGTGAGTCCTCCCTTGGCCGCGGCGTAGGCGGCCTGATTGGCGTAGCCGAGCATGCCAGACAAAGATGTGATGTTGATGATGACGCCGCTGCCAGCTTCGCGCATCACCCGGCCCGCGGCCCGAGCGCAATAAAACGCGCCATCCAGGTCAATGCTCATCACCTCACGCCAGGCTTCCACGCTCATCTCCAATGCGGGCGCATCGGGGGAAATGGCCGCGTTGTTCACCAGGATATCGAGACGACCCCATCGGGCCAGGGCCTCATCCACCATCTCCCGGGCATCCTGGGGATACCGCACATCCACCGTCAGAAAGCCTGCGTCCACGCCCGCGGCCCGAAGCTCCGCCTCAGCGACCTCGCATTTGCTCGTCGTGCGTCCGGCCAGCAGCACCCGAGCGCCATAGCGCCCCAGGGCCAGAGCCATCGCCTGGCCGATGCCGCTGCACCCGCCCGTGACAATAGCCACTCGGCCGGTTAAATCAAACAGGTCTCGTTGACTTGCGTTCACATCCATAAGGGCTCCTCCCAAAGGGTGACTTCCTGGCCCAGTCCCTGGCTCCGGGCCGTGTGAACAATGCGATGGGCCAGGGCCAGATCGTGCAGGCCCATGCCAATGGGGCTAAAGATGATGAGCTCACCGTCATCCTCTCGGCCTGGCTTGCGGCCGACCACAATCTCCCCCAGCTCCGCATAAATGTCATCGTCCGCGAATTGTCCATCCCGCCACATAAGGGCCACCGTGGAATACATGCGATGCTTCACCGTCTCCCAGTCGTCCACCACGACTTTATCGGCCTCGCGGATAGCGTCATACTCCGCTTCGTAGCCCGACACATGGGCGTAGAAGAGGCCCGGAGCCAGCCACTCCGCCCGGATGATGGGCCGGGTGGTGGTCGTAGCCGTGATCAACACATCGGCCTGACGCACCGCCTGCTCAGCATTTTCGGCCACGTCGAGATGGATGTCCAACCGGGCGTTCATCTCATCCACAAAAGACCGGGCCCGATCCGAGCGAATGTCGAAGACCAGTCCCTCCTGGATGCCAGGACGCGTCACTTTCAGCGCCATCAGTTGGGTGCGGCACTGCACCCCTGCGCCGATGAGGCCCACCCGCGCGACATCCTCCCTGGCCAGATACTTCGCGGCCACGCCCGTGGCTGCGCCCGTGCGCATGGCGCTGATCAAGGCGCCATCCATCACCGCCTGAGGCAGGCCCGTATCAGGATCGTGAAGCAGGATGAGCGCCGAGGCCCGAGGAAGGCCATGGCGATAGGGGTTGCGTGGGAAGCTGGCGATATCCTTCAACCCCACGGCGCGAAATCGTCCGCCCAGATAGCCCGGCATGATGTTGATGTGATCCGATTGCTCGCCCGGCGGCGGGTCTTTCCAGTCCAGAACGATCTTCTCTGGCAACACACAATCGCCCAGCGCGTGAAGCCGGAACACCTCCTCCACATCGGCCACGGCCGCGGCCATGTCCAACCCGCCCGCGGCGATGACGTTCTCCTGGCTCAGCCAAAGTACGCTTACTCGTTGTGATGCATTCATGGGTCAGTTTTGTAGTTTGGGATCAAGGATGTCGCGCAGGCCGTCGCCCAGCAGGTTGAAGGCCAACACGGTGATGAGGATGGCCATGCCTGGAAAGAAGGAGACCCAGGGGGCCTGAAAAAGATATTTCGTGCCGTCGCGAATCATCGAGCCCCAGGCGGGCGTGGGTGGAGAGACGCCCAGACCAATGAAGCTGAGGTTGGCTTCCACACGGATGGCGCTGGCGATCCAGATGCTGGCCAGCACGACGATCTCGCTGATGATGTTGGGAAGGATGTGCAGGCGGGCGATGCGCCAGTTCCCCGCGCCGATGCTGCGAGCCGCTTCCACATATTCATTTTGTTTGACGGAGAGGGTGGAGCTATGGGCCACGCGGGCGAAGGTGGGAGCCAAGACGATGCCTATGGCCAGGATCATATTGAACAAACCGCCTCCCAACACGGCGAGGACCATCAGGCCCATGATCAGACTGGGAAAGGCCATGAGGATATCGGCAACGCGCATGATCCCATTCTCCACCTTTCCCCCCAGAAAACCGCCCGTCAGCCCCATGAGCGCGCCGATCACGCCGCCGATGAGCACGGCCAGCAAGCCCACCATCAATGAAACCCGTGAGCCATAGATGATGCGTGAAAGGGTGTCGCGGCCATAGGAATCCAGGCCCATCCAGTGCTCCCGGCTGGGAGGGGCAAGACGATTGGCCGTATCCTGCTCCAGAGGATCGTAGGGGGCCAGGAGGGGCTGCGGCTCCCGTCCTTGAAAGATGGCGATGAACCAGTCATCGGCGAAAAAGGCCATAGCCACCACCAGCAGCAGCAAAAAGACGCCGAGAATGGCGGGACGATTGCGGATAAATGTCTGAAACAGGCGTTTTCGCTGGCTACGGATCTTGATAGCAGGAATTTCCAGTTGGTCGAGTTGTTGGCTCTCGATAACAGCGTCCAGTTTGGCGTCGAGTCTATCTTCCATACCATGCACCTCAGTGGGTAATCCGTGGATCAACGAAGCTGTAAACGATGTCGGTGATGAGGTTGATGCCCACGACAAAGAGGGCGTAGATGACCATGACCGATTGCAGCAGGGTGTAATCCCGCTGCATGATGGCGCTCACCAGCATCTTGCCCAGGCCCGGACGGGCGAACACCGTTTCGGTGAGCACCGAGTCGGCCACGAGGCTGGCGGCCCAGACGCCGATGATGGAGACGATAGGAACCAGGGCCGCGCGCAGAGCATGCCTTAAAACAACCACCCGTTCGCTGAGTCCCTTGGCCCGGGCTGTGCGCACATAGTCATCCTTGAGCACGTTAAGCATGGCCGACCGGGTGAGCCTGGTGACGGACGCAGTCATGATCAAACCCAATGTCAGGGCGGGGAGCACCAAATGGGTGAGGTTGCTTCTGGGGTCTTTCAGGTCTCCGCCGCCCACGGCCGGGAATATGGGGATTTTATGGGCGAATAGCAGCATGATCAGGATGCCCAAATAGAACGCGGGCACAGAAAGGCCGGCAAGAGAAATCACGCGGCCCACATAATCGATCCATGTGTTCACATGCCGAGCGGTGTAGATGCCCAGAGGGACCCCCAAAATCGTGCCGATGGCAATAGAAGTGATGGTTAGTTCCAGGGTGTAAGGCAACACCTGACGGACCAGATCACTGATCTCTTTGCCTGTAATCATGGAGGTCCCCAGATCGCCCCGTAACAGGTCGCTCAAGAAATTGAAATACTGCACGATGAGTGGATCGTTCAATCCCATCTTTTCTCGCAACGCCTCTACAGCTTCCTGCGATGCGTAATCCCCCAGGGCTGCGGTGGCCGGGTCACCCGGAATGACCCGCACAACGAAAAACACCAGGGTCAAAACCGCCAGCACAGTGGGTATGGCAAGCAACAACCTGGAGAGAATATATTTGCCCATAAGGCGCTCCGGTGTGGAAGATAGCGAATGGAAAGGTCGGGGGACGCAGTCCGCCCCCCGACCATGCGGTGAACCGGTCTACTTGTTAAGCGTGGTGGTCTCGTCAATCTGCGGATAGAGGGCCAGCACCGACTTCAGTTCATGCCCAAAGTCCACATAATCGTGGCGAGCTGTAACCTGATTCATGTAGAGGATGGGATAGGAGATCATTTCCTCCAACAGCTTGATTTGCGCTTCTTTCCACAGCTCCACCTGTTTGTCGGGGTCTTGTTCCACACGCGCGGCTTCGATTAGGTCATCAATTCCTGTGTAGTGTGAGAAATTCGTGTCAGGCTTAGCTCCGGTGACCACGATGGAGTCGGAGTGATAGAAGCGGGTGAGATAGACGTCCGCGTTGGGCCGCCAGGCCACATAGACGACAATAGGATTCACATCCTGACGGATGAGCTTGTGCATGCTGGAGTGATCCACTGTCTTGATCTTGAGATCGATGCCGATCTTGGACAGCTGGGCCTGCATGCTGGTGTAGGGCTTGAGATAGGACTCGCGCTCGGAGGAGACCACTTCCAGGGAGAATCCGTCGGGATAGCCCGCTTCGGCCAGCAACGCCTTGGCCTTTTCCAGGTCTCGGGCGTAATCCAGCCCCAGGGCCTTGACCTCTTCTTCGGTGAGGCCGCCCGGCAGGAATTCAGCCGGCACCGCGGAGTAGACCTTGGCTGCCACCGGAGGACCGCCGAACAGGGCCAGGAATTCATCCCGGTCGAGGGCGTAGGCGATTGCTTTTCGCACGCGCACATCGTCTAATGGTTTGACCGAGGTGTTGAAGTGGATGACGGCCACTTCGCCCACGCCATAGACGTCCACGCTCAGGCCATCTTCAGCATCCATGCGCTTCACCCAATCGCTTTCATTCTGCCCGGCGATGACATCGAGATCGCCCGACTTGAGACCCAGCTCGCGGCTGTTCAGCTCGGGCATGAAGCGATATTCCACCTTATCTAGCTTGGGGCGGCCGCGGAAGTAATCCTCATTGGCCGCGAGCACGACCTTGTCCTGGGGCGTGTAGCTCTCAAACTTGAAGGGGCCGGTGCCCGCAGGGTTGGTTTTGAAATTCTCCCCGCCCACGTTCTCATAGTGCTTCTTGCAGACGATAAAGCCGCCCGCGTAATCCGCCACCTTGGGCAGGAAGAGGATGGGCGAAATGGGTTGATCCACGGTGATCTTGACGGTGTATTTGTCCACGGCCTCGAAGCTCATGCCATTGTATTCGCCTGCATAGGCTGAAGTGTCAGGATTCGCGGACTTGTTCAGGGAGAAGACCACATCCTCCGAGGTGAGTTCATAGGCCGGGGTCTCCTTGGTACCCTGGCACATGACGCCTTCGCGCAGTTTGAAGGTCCACACCTGTTTGCCATCGACGATTTCCGGCTCAGGGATTTCGACGGCCAGATCGGGCTCGAATTGGGTGCCGTCACCGGGCTTATAGCGCACCAGGCCGTTGAAAATCATGTCCACGAGGTTGCGATCATTGGTGGCCGCGGCGAAGTGGGGATCCATCGTGCCCAGATCCGCGGCCTTGTCGGCATAGCGAAGCACCATAGGCTCCGCGGGTTTGGTCTCGGCAGCAGGCGCTTCCGTGGGTTGCGCGCCCGTGCTCTCCGACGGGGCCTCTTGTGCAGGCGCCGGCGTCGCTTGCTGCCCTCCGCATCCAGCAATCAAGGCTAAAGCCAGCGCCAGCAGGCCAACCAGGAATACATATCGTTTCATGACGCTCCTCCTTTGGGGTTGTGAAAGAATCGGATGAGGGTTGAAAAACGGTCAGGACCGAAACAGACGGTCCCTGGAACCCATATCAAAAGTGTAGGAAATGAAATCAAGTTGTCAAAATGGGACTTTTTGAAGCGATTATGTCAAACATAAGCGTAAGGCCCCCGATAAGGCTGACCTTCTTCAAAGCGAGTCACCCGTAGGGGGGAGATATCCACCACATCCGTTTGTCCACCAACCACCAGTTCCGCCATCGTTTGCCCGATGGCGGGGCCTTCTTTAAACCCATGCCCACTCATGCCCGTCGCCAGAAAAAACCCTACGATATCTGGCGCAGGCCCCAGATAGGCGTGACCATCGGGCGTATAGCCCTCCACGCCTACATGCCCCCGCCGCACAGGACTGGACGTCATCCTGGGAATGCGCTGGCACAAACTTTCCAACACTCGATACTGGATGTCCGGGTCGATGCTTTCGCGATAGGCATCCAGCTCATCCTGGCGGATAACACCGTTGTGCTCGCCCCCTGAGGAGCCCGCCAGGGTGAGGCCGCCCGTCTCGGGGCGACCATAGACGCCGTTGATGCGGTCGATGAAGGTGAGATGAGGCGTAGGCAGGTCGGACGGGGTCTCAAGGATCGCGGGCTGATGCAACGCGGGCGTGATATCCAACTCCACGCCCGCCATGGCCGCCACCTTCGCCCCCCAGGGCCCGGCCGCGTTGATCACCACAGGCGCGGCAATGGGACCTGCCGTCGTCTGCACGCCCTGCACCTTTCCCCCACGCACGTCCACGCCCGTCACCTCAACGCCTTGCATTATCCTGGCTCCCAGCCGCTTCGCGGCCTGAGCGATGCCTGTAGCTGTCATGTAAGGATCGGCGTACCCCGATTGGGGTTCATACGCAGCCAGAGAAAAGTCGTCCGTGACCATGTAAGGCGCCAGCTCCGCCAATTCATCGTTGGCAATGAGCCGCGTCTCGATGCCCAGGGCCCGCATCATGGCCACATTCGCCTTCATCCGTTCCAGATTGTGCGGTTTGACGATGCGCACAAATCCGGTGCGCACAAAACCGCAATCCCCACCCACAATCTCATCAAAATACTGAAACGTGTCGAAGCTCTTGTGAGCGAAGGTTGCCTCAATGGGGTTATCGTAATGCATGCGCACCAGGCCACTGCTCATGCCTGTTGCGCCCGCCGCAATATGCTTTTTCTCCAGCAGAACCACCTTCCCTGCGCGCATGCGGGCGAGATGAAAGGCGGCGCTGACCCCAATGATGCCGCCTCCGATAATGATGAAATCAGCCGTGGCGGGGATTTCCATGCTGGTCCTCGTGGCGAGAGTAGAGGATGGATAGCGTCAATGATCTAAATCATATCAGAATTTCCCGGTCAGGGGAAATGGCCAGTCCGAGGAGGTGAAGTTTTTCCGCCCGACTTTTCCCGGTTATACTTGGCGCATCGCTTCATTGCCCGTTGTCCGTTCCAGGAGGAATCCCATGTGTCGCTGGCTGGCCTACACCGGGCCCGAAATATTCATGGATGACCTGCTCATCAAACCTCAACATTCCCTCATCGACCAGAGCCTGCACGCGCAGATGAACGTCGTCCCTGGCGCGGGCAAGTGGACGACCAACGGCGACGGGTTTGGCCTGGGTTGGTATGGCGCTCGGACCGTTCCCGGCCTCTATCGCAGCATTCGCCCCGCGTGGAACGATGAGAACTTGCGCAATCTGGCCCAGCAGATCCGTTCGGGCTTGTTCTTTGCCCATGTGCGGGCCGCCACCCCCGGAACCGAGGTGCAACGCACCAACTCTCATCCGTTCCGCTACAAAAACTGGCTCTTTCAACACAATGGCGATGTGGGCGATTTCTGGCAGTTGCGCCGAGACCTGCAATGCGCTGTCGCGCCCGACCTCTTTCCCCACATCCGCGGCACAACCAGCAGCGAAACCCTTTTCTTCCTGGCTCTGACCTATGGTTTGGAGCAGGATCCGCTGGAGGCGATGCAACGGGTGGCGGGCCAGGTGGAGAAACTACGCGCCCGCTATCAAGTGGACGCGCCCGCCTTCCTCACCCTGGCTTTCACCGATGGCCGAACCATCTACGCCTTGCGCTATTCCAGCCACCATGAGTCGAAAACCCTGTTCTACAGCCTCAATCTTCGGGCCATCCATGAACTGAATGGCGATTACGAGGCCATTCCCGAGGGCGCGCACATCCTGGTGAGCGAACCCCTGGATGACCTCAGCGAGGACTGGCATCCCGTGCGCGAGTCCCGATTCATCATGATGCAAGAGAACGAGTTCATCTCCCTACCCTTCGCCCCTGCTTCGTGAACTACCTGCTGATTAGGGAGAACCCTAGATACAAGGACACAAAGAGCGGAAACACAAATGGACGGTAACTGCTAACGCGCCTGACTGCACAGCACAAAAGACCGCAAACCCAGGCTGACGCTCCGTGCCGTTTGCAGGTAGCAAGTCGCAGGTGGCAAGTCCTTTACGCAGAATGACTTGCAAACCTGCCACTTGCTACTTGCGACCATCATCACTCACCCCAACCAGCATCATGACGCATTCACGATTCCGATTCGCTTTCGCCCTAGCCTTCATGCTGCTTTTCGCGGCGTGCGCTGGCGCCGCGCCCGCGCCCGCGCCGCCCGCCCCATCCCCCACGACACCGCCCAGCCCCACCGTCCCCATCCGCCCCACCTCCACCCCCAACCCACAGGCCCCGCCAGCGATGAAGGGCGTCCATCCGTGGACCTGTTGACCGCGGACGGCATTCCCATCACAGGCGACTATTACCGCCCTCTCGCCGAGCAGGCTCCCGGCGTCGTCCTGATGCATGGAACGAACCGCACTCGGGCGGATTGGCAGCTCCTGGCCTGGCGGATGATGGAGCTGGGATTCGCCACGCTGGCCATCGACCTGCGGGGCGCGGGGGAGAGCGGCGGCCAACCGGATGATCCCAACCGTCTGGCGGATGTGGCCGCGGCCGTGGATTTCCTCCAGGCCCAGGCCGAGGTGAATCCCAACGACATCCTGCTGGTGGGGGAAAACGACGGCTCTTGGTGGGCGCTGAAATACGCGTCGGAGCACCCCGACATCCGGGCAGTCGCGTTGATCACCCCGGGCATCCGGGCGGATCACGCGTTGTTGCGAGGGGTGATGGAAGCGTATGGGAACAGGCCCCTGTTCATCGCGGTCAGCGACAACCCCGCCATTGGTGACGAAAACGCAGTGCGGGCCGCGCAACTGCTGAACGAACTGGCCGCGGGGCCGCATGAGCTGGTGACGCTGGACGACAACGCCTGGGGCGTGGGTCTGCTCATGCAGGAGAACGGCCTGGCCGCGCGTTTGCTGGCGTGGCTGCAAGCCGTCGCAGGGTGAAGGGGATGGCGGCCATTGGCCCCCTTGCCCCCCCGCAGGCTGGGAGAAGCGTTGCGTTCGCGGGCGGGCGTGGCGGTTGGC
>CAZDCN010000022.1:0-11984 GCA_964503945.1 uncultured Caldilineales bacterium | reverse complement strand
ATCATCACCTTGATCCGCCTGGGCAAGTATCTGGAGGCCCGGGCCAAGGGCGCCACCTCCGAGGCCATCCGTTCGTTGATGGCCTTGCGGCCCAAGACCGCGCGGGTGGAGCGGGACGGCGAGGAAATCGAGGTTCCCAATTCGCAGGTGCGAGTGGGCGATATCGTCATCGTGCGCCCGGGCGAGAGCATTCCGGTGGATGGCGTCGTCATCTCAGGGGCCAGCTCGGTGGATGAGTCCATGCTGACGGGCGAGAGCATCCCCGTGGACAAGGTTCCAGGCGATCAGGTCATCGGCGCCACCATCAACAAGCAGGGGTTGCTGCGCATTCGGGCGACGCGCGTGGGCAAGGAAACCGCGCTGTCGCAGATCATCCGTCTGGTGGAGGAGACCCAGGGTTCGAAAGCGCCCATCCAGAAGCTGGCCGACCGGGTGGCGGGGGTGTTCGTGCCCATCGTCATCACTATCGCCGCCGCCACCTTCCTGGTCTGGTATCTCCTATTGGGCGCGGGCTTCACCATCGCCCTTATCAACGCAGTGGCGGTGTTGGTCATCTCCTGCCCCTGCGCGCTGGGGCTGGCCACGCCCACCGCCATCATGGTGGGCACGGGTCGCGGCGCCAAGATGGGCATCCTCTTCCGCAACAGCGAGGCCCTGGAACGGGCCCACAAGCTGGACACCATCGTGCTGGATAAGACCGGCACGCTGACCGAGGGCAAGCCCAGGCTGACAGACGTCAACGTGGCCGACGGGTGGACGCCGCCCGCGCTGCCCACAGAGCTCTCGCCCGAGGACGCGGTGCTGGCTCTGGCCGCCAGCGCCGAGCATGGCTCCGAGCATCCCCTGGGCGAGGCTATCGTCAATGGGGCCAAGGAGCGCGGTTTGCCTCTGTTTGCCGCCACTGAATTCGAGGCGGTGACGGGCGCAGGGGTAAAAGCCGTCGTGACCGGGCTGAATGTCTTTGTGGGTAAGCTCAACAACGGCCAGCTCGATCCCTGGGTGGATGCAGTCCGCAAAGCGCTGGAAAACCAGGGCAAGACAGTCATGTTCCTGGAAGTGGAAGGTGAGCTAGCGGGCATGCTCGCCGTGGCCGACACCCTGAAGGAGAACGCCCGCGAGGCCGTAGCCAAGATGCATGAGATCGGTCTGGAAGTGGTGATGATCACGGGTGACAACGCCCGCACGGCCGCGGTCATTGCCGAACAGGCGGGCATCGACCGGGTGCTGGCCGAGGTGCTGCCCCAGGACAAGGCCGCGGAGGTCAAGCGTCTGCAGGACGAAGGCCGCATCGTGGGCATGGTGGGCGACGGCATCAACGATGCGCCGGCGCTGGCCCAGGCCGATGTGGGCATCGCCATGGGCACGGGCACGGACGTGGCCATGGAGACTGCAGACGTCACCCTTATCGGCGGTGACCTCATGGGCGTCTATCGAGCGCTGAAGCTGAGCCAGGGCGCCCTGCGCACCATCAAGCAGAATCTGTTCTGGGCCTTCATCTATAACATCATCGGCATTCCGCTGGCTGCTGCAGGTCTCCTGAATCCCATTATCGCCGCCGGAGCCATGGCTTTCAGCAGCATCTTCGTGGTCACCAACTCCCTGCGCTTACGTGGCTTCAAGTTGCAGTAGATTGCTCCTGAAAGAGTTCCACGTTCTCCGGCCTCCCTCGCATGCCGCGGGGGAGGCTTTTCTGTCTTCGTTAACGGCCCTCCGACTCATCGCCATCCCACCGCCGTCGGGAGATGAAGCCTTGGTTTGTGGAACGACGCCCCGTGAACTTGGAAATTGCTGCTCCTCTGCCACGATGTTTGACGGAAAAGGAGTGGACCTGTTATCCTTGGGCGCATGAGCTTTCAATATCCTCCCAAAGACCCGAATTCCAGGCCGGAGCCTCTTTCACCTCCTCCGGCGCCCGTCGCTTCCCCTCCCGTTGCGCAACAATCCTTCCGTCCGGTTGAATTGCCGCCCAGTCGGCAGACGATCACCTACGCGCTCATGGCGATCACCATCGGCGTGTATCTATTGCAAGGGCTGAGCAAGTCCGTTTACGGGGAGGATGTGGTGGCTTTATTGGGGATGAAGAACAACGCCGCCATTCTGGCGGGCCAGTGGTGGCGTTTGTTCACGCCCATGTTTCTGCATGGCTCCATCTTCCATATCGGATTTAACATGTATGCTCTTTATGTGCTGGGACCGGGTCTGGAGCGGTTTTACGGGAGCTGGCGTTTTCTCTTGCTTTATATCGTAGCTGGGTTCTCGGGCAATGTCCTTTCTTTTGTCTTTTCCCCTTACAACTCTCTGGGCGCATCCACCGCGATTTTCGGCCTTCTGGGCGCGCAGGGCGTCTTCCTCTATCTTCATCGCGATCTCTTTGGCGATGTGGCCCGGCGCTCTCTGATCAATATCGTTTTTATCGCTGCGGTGAACCTCGTCATCGGCCTTTCGCCCGGCATTGACAACTGGGGCCATGTGGGGGGGCTCATCGGCGGCACGCTGTTCGCCTGGTTTGGCGGGCCTAAGCTGGGGGTGCGCGATGAAGGCTTTGTGTTGCAATTGGAAAATGTTCGCCCGGCGCTGATTTCTCTCCTTACCGGCGTGGCCATCATGCTCTTATTTCTGGGATTGGGCATGGTGATGGGAGGAGCCGGGTAGGCGATCGTTATTTTTCCATGCCGCATATTTTCCGAAGGAGCCAACTATGATGCCATTTCGTCGATTTCTGTGGATCATCATATTGTTATTATCCCTCATCCTGTCGAGCGCGTGGGCGGCGGCTGCGTCCGCTCAAGGACCTGTGGATGACCGGGCCCAGGTGGTGCGAGTCTATTTCGAGGATCGGGCGCAGTTGAATGAACTTGCGGCTCGATTGGACGTGTGGGAGGTGAATAATGAGGAGGGATACTTCATTGCACGAGTGAGCCCCCAGGCATTGCGAAAGTTGCGGGCCTTGGGGCTGCGCATTGAGGCCGAACCCCGACTCACCGAACGGCTTTACCTCAGCTTGCAGCTCTCCCCCGAACAGACCTCGGGCATTCCCGGTTATGCTTGCTATCGCACCGTGGAAGAAACCTACAACGATCTCTCCGCCCTGGCCGCCGCGCATCCCGACCTGGCTACATGGACGGATGTGGGTGACAGTTGGGAGAAAGCTACGTCGGGGGGGGCCAGCGGCTATGATCTCTATGCGCTGAAGCTCACCAACCAGAACATCCCCGGGCCCAAGCCCAAATTGTTCGTCATCGCTGCCATCCATGCCCGCGAATACACCACCGCGGAGCTGGCCACCCGTTTCGCTGAGAAGTTGGTCAATGAGTATGGCGTCGACCCTGATATCACCTGGCTGCTGGACAATTACGAATTTCATCTCATTCCCCACGCCAATCCCGATGGTCGAAAACACGCGGAAGCGGGCGAGATGTGGCGCAAAAACACGGATAATGACGATGGCTGCAGCTTCGATCGCGTGGATTGGGGCTATTATTACGGCGTGGACTTGAACCGCAACAGCAGTTTCAAATGGAATCAAGGCGGTTCCAGTGACAACGCTTGCGATGAGACGTATCACGGTCCCAGCGCCGCGTCCGAGCCCGAAGTGCAGGCCATTGAAAACTATGCCCGCAGCATTTTCCCCGACCAGCGCGGGCCCAATGACAACGACCCTGCGCCTCAGGACGCGGAGGGCGTGTTCATCACCCTTCACAGTTACAGCGAATTGGTGCTTTTTCCCTGGGGTTGGACCGACACCCAGGACGCGCCCAACAAGGCGGAACTGGCCACCCTGGGCCGTAAATTCGGGTATTTCAACCAATACGAGGTCTGCAGTGACTGCCTTTACAACGCCTCGGGCACAACCGACGATTTCACCTATGGTGAACTGGGCGTAGCCAGTTACACGTTTGAGTTAGGCACAGCATTTTTCCAGGATTGCAGCTTCTTCGAAAACGATATCATTCCCAAGAACATGCCCGCGCTCATTTACGCATTCAAGGCGGCCCGGCGGCCCTACATGGACCCGAAAGGCCCGGACGCACTCAATGTGGCGGTGAGCGCAGCCAGCGTCAGCGCTGGGGATGTGGTCACCCTGACCGCGACCCTGGATGACAGCCGCTACTTCAGCGGCGGCCACGGGGATGAGCCCGTGCAGGCCATTCAGGCCGCGCGCTACACCATCGACACCCCCTCATGGCAAGGGGGCGTCACCCATCCTATGGACCCAACTGATGGCGCGTTCGACACATCCGTGGAGGAAGCGACCGTCACCATCGACACGACGGGCATGACCAACGGGCGTCATATCCTTTTTGTGGAAGGACAGGATGCAGATGGCAATTGGGGCGTTCCTACCGCTGTCTTCCTGGAGGTGAATGCAACTTGCGCGACGTCTCAACCGCCCGCGGCCATGGATGAAAGCATCCTCAACGCCGCCGACATGCACCTGGCCTGGAATCACGATCCCGCCAACAGTTTCTACGAGGTTTGGCGGTCACAAAACCCCTATTTCCAACCGGACGACCCGGGATCCGAGTTGTTGAAGACCCTCCAGGCGGTGGATGGCGTGTTCGAGTATACTGACCCGAACGTGGTCGGCGATCCCAACACTCAGCACTATTACCTTTTGCGGACGGCCAACGCCTGCGGCGAGTACGCGGCTTCGGGGCCGCGCAGCGCCGAATTCGATTTTGCCCTGGTTCCTGGCAACTGACTTCCTACCATCCCATCCAGGGGAAGCTCGCTACGAGAATGGTATCCATGACCATGGCCCCGAACAGCAGGGCCAGGTGAAGCAGCGAGTATTTGTAGAGGCTGAACGCGTCTTTCTTCTGTCCCTCGCGATAGACTCGGTGCGCGCCCCGCATGAAAATCACGCCCGTAATCAGCGCCACGGCCAGATAGAACCAGCCCATGCTGCGCAAGAGGGTGGGCAGCAACGTGCTGATGTAAAAAATCCAGGAATAGAGCCATATCTGGCGACGGGCCTCGGCTTCGCCCACCGAGACGGGCAGCATGGGCACATCGACTCGCGCATAATCCCGTTTCACCACCAGGGTGAGAGCCCAGGTGTGAGGCGGGGTCCACAGGAAAACGATGAGGAACAACAGCCACGCGGTCAGGTCTAGGCCGCCCGTGACCGCAGCCCAACCGACGAGCACGGGCATGGCCCCGGCAATGCCGCCAATGGTGACATTGTGATGCGTGCGTCGCTTCAGCCAAATGGTGTAGACGAACACGTAGTAGAGCGTTCCCAGCAGGGCGAGGACCGCGGCCAGGAAATTGATCTGCGTGGCGAGCAGCAAAAATGCCAGGATGTTGAGCGTCACGCCAAACGCAATAGCATGGGAGGACTTCACCCAGCCCGCGGGAATAGGACGCCTCTTGGTGCGATACATCAGTTCGTCGATGTCTCGGTCCAGGTAGTGGTTGATGGCATTGGCTCCGCCCGCGGCCAGAATCCCCCCCAGCGTCGTCCAAACGAACGTCCAGAATCCAACCCGGCCCCCGCCCGCCACCAACATAGCGCCCCAGGTTGTGATCAGTAGCAACAGAATGATCTTGGGTTTCATTAAGGCGATGTAAACTCGCAACACGCCAGGATTCACTGCTGGCTTGGATTGGGTTTGTAAGCGTTCGTTGGATGGTGTTGCAGTCTGGGGCATGAGACAGCTCCGTTGGTCGGGAAGGGCGTATACGGGTGGTTGCATTGTAGCTAAGGCCAGGATGATTGTCAATCCAACTTCCGGGTCGGGATGTGAGCGAAATTTCAATTTTTCTGCGTGACGGCTTTATGCTATGATTTTGTTCAGGTTCTCGATATATCCATCAAAAAGGCGACTGACAACAAACTCAGGACATCGGACGCCGGACTTTTTATAGGAGAGGTTATGTTGCAGGTTCACTTGTTGAGCTACACTCGCATGCTGCCATCCCATATGGAGGCGACGCCCATCGCCCGCGGCGCGGGCACCTTGCAGGAGAATCTCATCGAGTATGCCGGACGGGTCTGCTACCGCTCCGACGCGAAAATGGGCCATAACCCTACGTTTATTGACTTGCGGGTGCGGGAAGGGCATGAGGATATCATCGAGCACGTGCGATTCGTCTTTCGAGTGGAAGGCCAGCCTTTGGACAGAGATGTGCTGCTGTTGACCAGCCTGCCCACGGTGGAATTCACTGATTTGGGCGATGACGCCTGGATTTTCAGCATGAACGCTCGAAATGTGCGCGATTTCTGGCGGCGCTCCGACTCCTTCCTGGCCGCGGAGCTCGTCCGCCTGGCCTTGCCCATTACCCCCGCGGTCTTCCGCGATCTGCCCCTTTCATCGGAGGAGGCCCATGGCTAAAGTCACCCTGCTGGGCTATGTCCCCACCGACGGCATCCCCGAACCAGAAAAGCACGGCGCAGCCACCTTCCTGGTGGAAGGCATTTCCCGCACGTGCAGCCATCAGATCGTGAGGCATCGCCTGGCTTCTTTCAGCCAGGAGAGCCAACGCTATGTGGACTTGCAGAAGGGCGGTTGGGAGCCCGTGATTCCCCCAGCCATCGCCCGAAACCCCGACGCTCGGGCGGTGCTGGACCGCGCCTGGGAGGACTTGCAGGCGGCCTATCGCCAATTGCGGGAGATGGGGATCCGCAAGGAAGACGCCCGCTTTCTGCTTCCTAACGCCGCGGAGACCCGGCTGGTGATGACGTTGCACTACCCGGGCCTACGCCATTTCTTCTGGCTGCGGCTGGATAAGGCCGCCCAGTGGGAGGTGCGGGATGTGGCTCAGCAGATGCTGCGCCTCATCTATCCCCTCGCCCCTGACGTTTTCCAGGATATTTGGGATGAGTACGGGCGCGACCAGTGAAGCGCCATGGAAGCGCCTTCATTGTTCTCCCGTCCATCTTCTTTGGAGAGAACGTGTGACCATTTCCTCGCGCAACGCCCTCATCCTGTTGCTGGCGGCGTTGGTTCTGGGGCTGGCAGGCTGCGCCCCTACCGAAACCCCCGTCGTCATCGAAACGAAAGTAGCGTCTCCTTCCAGCTCGACGCAAACGCCTGCACCAACCGCCACTCCCATCCTCACCGACACACCTGTTCCCACTTCCACCCCAACGCCCACGCCCGCCCAGCTTTCTCCTTCGGCCATATACCATCAGATTTCACCAGCGTTGGCCTACATCGACACCCCCATCGCCTCGGGCAGTGGCTTTCTCATCGAGAACGGGTATGTGCTTACCAACGCGCATGTGGTTTGGCCCTACGCTACGGTGCGGGTCGTCTTCCCTGACGGTTCTGAATTCAAAGAAGCGCCCGTCGTGGGTTGGAACATGATGGTGGATGTGGCCGTCATCGGGCCGCTGGATGTGGACATCTCGCCGCTAACGCCCGTTGATGGCGAGAGCCTGGACATCGGTTCCGACGTTTACCTCATCGGCTATCCGGGCGAGGTGGAGACCTTTCCTCGGCCCACTATCACCCGCGGTCTGATCACCCGCATTCGGGAATGGAAGGAAGGCGAGGTCACTTATTTCCAGACCGACGCCGCCATCGCCGGCGGCCAGAGCGGCGGCGTACTTATTTCTGACCAGGGAGAGGTGATTGGCATTTCCGGCTTCACCTTCACCGAAAGCGGAGCCTTCGGTCTGGTGGCGTCAGCCAGCGATATCATGCCTCATGTACAGGCGATCCTGAATGGAGAGGATACAAATGAAGATCGGCTGAAGCCCGTCTCGCGGAAAATAGTGGGGAAACGCAAAGCGGGTGTGGTCGTGGATGGCTTTTGGAATAGAGACGTCTTCCTTCTGTGGCCTCCTTTTGGCGATGTCTCGACGTTGGAGCTCGTGGGTGGTGACAATCTGGATATGACCCTGATCGATGCCGGGGGCTTGAAACCGGATGTCCTCAGCGCCTCCAGTTCAGGGCTTTCCCAGGGCGTGGAATACGAACCTCTCAGCGATGCACCTCATTTTCTTGTTTTGACCAGCAATAACAGAAAACAGGGCAATGGTGCATTGTTCTCCTCAACGCCTCTCAAACCATTCATCGATCCCGATGACGCCTATAACGATGAGCTTCTGGGCAAAACCTATCGGGGCGCGCTTGATTATCCCGGTGATGTCGATTTTTATCCCATCGCGTTGAAGAAAGATCAGACGATTCACGTGCGAGTGGATTCGGTGATGATCGATCCCGCGGTCGCTCTTGTGCGGGAAGGCGCTACGGGCGAGAAAGGAGATATGCTCGCGATGGACGATGACAGCGGAGGCGGTCTGTTCGGCATGGACTCCGAGTTCTCTTTTCGCTCACCTGATGACACTCGATATATCATCGTCGTGATGGGAGCGGACGCATTCGACCTGGAGGTTGGCGGCTATTTCCTGACGGTGGAGCCTTACGCCGAAGGAGCGCCCACACCCGTGGTCATCACTCCCACTCCTACGCCAGTGGTGACCGATGCAGGCAAGATGGCGGTGTACGAACACGTCTTCAAACCCCGTTTTTCTGTGCAATACCCGGCGGACTGGGATGCTTTGGATGAGGAAGAGGATTGGGCGTGCGAAGATGCTCTGGCCTGTTTTGGGAGCGAATGGAGCGCCGTTTACTTTTATCTGTTGCCAGATGATGGGGATGCCAGTCTCACCCAGATTCCCATGGTTAGCCTCCTCGACTGGCTGCCTTTGGAATTCGAACGGGTGAAGCTCGTCCAAAAACAGCGAGTGACCAATTCCAACGGGCTCGAATTTCGTTGGGCGCACGTACGCGATCGAGAAAGTGGTGCGCACGCCTGGATTGCTCTCACCACATGCGAGGATATTCCCATCGTCAGCATCTTTACGCTGTGGGATAAAGCCAGCTACGACGGCGGCGTTCCTGCGTTCAACAAGATGGTCATGGAGTCTATCGACAGCTTTACCTGCACCCGATGACTATGGCCCGACCATGAAGCTGAACCATCCCACCTCTCCAGGCCCCACATAGACCCGCTGGTGATAGGTGTTGCCGTTGAGCTTGAGGACGATTTCATACTGCCCTGCGGGCACTGAGCCCAACACTCCGTTCTCGGCCAGAACGGGATCGGGCCGCAGCCCCTCATCGAGGGCGTAAGTCGTAAAGACTCGATAGAGTTGGGAGCCCTCGTTGGTCAAACGATAAACGTGCAACTTCACCTCATGCCAGGCCCGGCCATCTTCGGTGACCACCTGGCCCGCGAGGACGCCATAACCGGCGAAGGGCTCCAGCCATAGGGTCGGGTTGTAAACATGGTTGTAATCTTTGGGGTCGTCCAGCCGCACTTCCACATGCACATGCGGCCCGATGGCGATGCCTTCCATGCCCGTCCGGGCCACCTCCTGTCCGCGCGTCACCCGATCTCCCGCCTGCACCCCAACTGACTGCATGTGGCCGTAGAGCGCGTACACGGTGCGCCCTTGCCAGGTTTGGTCGAGCTGGATGACCAGGACGTTGCCGTAGAAATTGGGGTAAGGCCCGTATTGATGCGCCGAATCATCCCGGCCCGCGTATATCACCACGCCGTCAGCCGGGGCCAGCAGGGGCGTGCCCATGGGGTTGGCGATATCGACGCCATGATGGACGCGATAGCGGCCATTGGCGGTGCTTCCAAAGCCATAGCCATTGTCTTCAAGCTGATTGAATTCGGGCGAGGTGGGGCGGGAAAGGAAGAAGTGGGGTTCGTCCAGTCTTTGATGCTGAGGCCAGGGCAGGATGGGCGCGCCTGCGGGGGGAGGGGTAGGCTGGGGTGAAGGCGCGATCGCGCTGGGGACGCGGGCCGCGTTTTGTTGGCTGACGGGGGTTGGCGTGGGCGCGAGGGTGGGTTTGGGCGTGGGCGTTGGGGTGAATGTCGATGGGAGGGCGGTGGGCTGAACCAGCGCCGGGCCAGTGGGGATCGTCTGACTTGCATGCTGCGGGGTGGCCGTGGCCGCGTTTGAGCCATGCGCTGGAGCTGAAGCTGTCTCCCTGGCGGGGGCTGCGTCGAAGATGGCGCGCAGGATCTCGGCCCGCTCCCGGGGCGTGGCCCATCGTGGTTGCGCGAAATCCTCCAGCACCGTGGTGAGCAGCTCGGTGCTCAGCAGGCGGCCCTGATAGATGGTGTGACGGGCAATGAGCCCTGTGCGGGTCTCCCAGCTTTGCATCTGGTCGAAGAAAAGGTTGCCCAGGCCATAAAGGATAATGGCGGGGCCGCCTGGCTCCTGAGCGCTGTAAGGCTCTGCGGCCTGGGGCACATGACTTTGCACCCCGGTGACGATATCCGCTCCAGCGTCGTGCAACGCCCGAAATTCCCGCACCTGGTCCTCGGTGGGCCAGGGATTGTAGGTTTCCTCGAATTGAAGCTCCACCGACACAATGTCCACCTGCTGGCTGAGTTGGCGCACCATGTCGAAGATTTTGTCGTAGTTGCCGTAATAGTAGCACGCGCCCGGTTCCGTGGCCGTGGCCCACGCTTCTTCGGGCCACCAGGCCAGGGCGGCAATAAATGCGTACGTGTTCCCGTGATCCTCCCACAATAGCGGTTTGCAGGCTTCCTCTTCGTTCAGACCGCTGCCATAAACCGGGAGATCGTGATCTTTGTAAAATTGCAGGGATTCCCGAGCGCCGTCGCGACCGAAGTCGTTGACATGGTTGCCGCTCAGTCCCACGATGTCCACGCCGATGGCCTCCAGCGCCTGCAGATAGGGATAATCGCTGCAGAGGACCAGATTCATGTACGTGTTGTTCACCTGACAGCCTTTAATGAAAGGCACTTCGTTGCTGACGTGGGTGATGTCGGCCGCGGACAGGGTGTCGGAGATGATCAGGGCGGGGTAGAGAACGCCTTTTTGCTCCATTTTCTCCGCCGTTCCCCGAGCCATCGCGGTCACCCCAGTCATGATCAGCGTGGTCATGCGGTCCACATCGCGGTTCGTGGTCGGCTGGATGACTTTCTGCACGATGGGGAGGATGCGGTTCGCGTCGGAACCGGTGACGCTCAATCCCACGGCCAGGGGATAATCCTCCGGTTGCGTCCGTTTGTCCAGCACATTCACGCCATCGACTGTCAAGACTTTGAACGCGGGGTCAAGCTGGTCGAAGGGCAGGATGCCCAGGGCTCCCTCGTCTTCCTGCAGGCGCTTTAGCAGTTGGGACGCGGGAGCGGTGTGTGCGGGCGGGCCATTGAAGGTTGCCTGGAGGGGACCCGCGGCTTCCTCAGCGACGATGAGAGGGCCTCCCTCCCCCATCCAGAAAGCCTGCAACGCGGGCAGCGAGACATCATCCTGCACGGTGGCGAAGGGCGCGACCACTGCATAAAAACGGGTGATGACGACATTGCCGTTGAGTTGGGAAAGGGGTTGCCATTCCAGGCGCACGGTCGTAGCCGAAGGATCATCCACGCAGGCGACAGGCTCACCTGCCAGTGCGGCCTGGAGTTGCTCGCGCCAGGCCCGAGGCAGCGCCGCGTTGCAATACACTGCCAGCCCAGGCTCGGCCACGGGTTGCGGTGAAGGAGTTGGCTTTGTTGGCGTGGGCGTGGGCTCTGGGGTGGCCGTGGCAACAGGCGTGGTGGCTGGGGACGCGACGGCAGAAGTTGCCATGGAATTCACGACGGCTTCGCGCGCGTCCGAACGGCCGCATCCGGCCAGGATCAACGCCAGGGCAAGAAGGATGAGGGGAAGTGCGAGACGTTTTGGGATCATAGGTTGGGCGAGGCGGCGGGCGAATTGCGTATCCGCCAACGTCTAATTGTACTCGCAAGCGCGTGACTTGACGAATTTTGAGGCATGCGTTGCCGCATGGGCAAAAGAAAAAGCGCCGCACGCGGCGGCGCTGCTGGGATAAATGGTGAATTCTGAGTGCTTTCGCCCCCCTTCATACCGTGTGCCCAGGTGCTTTTGAACCTGTATGGAAACAGGTGGGAGCCTACGCCTGGTTTCAGCCTTGCCAATCGGGGGCTATCGCATCCGCCAAGGACATGACCCGGCTCCCCTAGGTCTGGTGTTGGCTCAAAAC
>CAZDCN010000021.1:0-12602 GCA_964503945.1 uncultured Caldilineales bacterium | reverse complement strand
CACGCTGGAACCCATGCTGCGGGAGCATCGTCGCACCTGGCTGAAGGACCTGCTGCCTAAACTTCACGATCAAGGCATCCACATTATCCCTTATGACAAGTTAAAGAAGAAACAGCGCCGCCTGCTGAACCAATACTTCCACAACGAGATCTTCCCCACCCTCACTCCCCTGGCTTTCGATCCAGGCCATCCTTTCCCCCACATCTCCAATCTCAGCCTCAACCTGGCGGTGGTGGTCGATGATCCAGAGCATGGCGAGCGTTTCGCTCGCGTCAAAGTGCCCGGGTTCTTCCCCCGCCTTCTGCGCATTCCCAGCGAGGAGCGGGCCGATATCTTCGAGGGCCTGCCCCTCAGCGATGTCATGGCCGACAACTTCGTCTGGATCGAGGAGGTCATCACCCACAATCTGGATGAGCTGTTCCCCGGCCTGGAGGTGAAGGCCGCGTATCCCTTCCGCATCACTCGGGACGCGGATATCGAGATCGAGGAGGATGAGGCCGCGGACTTGCTGGCCGCCATCGAACAGGGGGTGGAATCCCGCTTCTTCGGCAA
The DNA here is from genome assembly GCA_964503945.1 of uncultured Caldilineales bacterium. GTDB lineage: Bacteria > Chloroflexota > Anaerolineae > J102 > J102 > M2005. Next base: position 12,050 of record CAZDCN010000021.1, on the reverse strand, counting down.
GGTCGTTCGCCTGGAAGTGGACAAAGCCATGCCCAAACGCATTCGCGACATCCTGGTGGAGAACCTGGGCCTGCAACCCTATCAGGTGTACGCGCTGGAAGGGCCCGTGGGCATGAGCAGTTTGTGGGAGCTGATGCGGGTGGATCGCCCCGACCTCAAAGACAAACCCTTTACGCCCTCGGTTCCCCCGGCCCTGACCACGGGCGAGAGCATCTTCTCGGTGATCCGCCGTCAGGACGTCATGCTCTATCTGCCTTACGACAGCTTTGCTCCGGTGCTCGATTTCCTCGACGCTGCAGCCGAAGACCCCCATGTCCTCGCCATCAAGCAGACGCTTTATCGGGTGGGAAAGAACGCGCCCGTGGTCAAAGCGCTGATGAAAGCGCGGGAATTCGGAAAACAGGTGGCCGCGCTGGTGGAGCTAAAAGCCCGGTTCGATGAGGAGAACAACATCGTATGGGCGAAAGCTTTGGAGCGCGCGGGCGTTCACGTGGTCTATGGACTCATTGGCCTGAAAACCCACGCCAAGCTCCTCATGGTCGTGCGGCGGGAAGATGACCGCATTCGCCGCTACCTCCACATGAGCACGGGTAACTACAACACCTCCACCGCCAAAGTCTACACCGATATCGGCTATTTCACCGCAGACCCCGACCTGGGCGCGGATGTAGCAGACCTGTTCAACGCGCTCACCGGCTATTCCCGCAAGGACACATACCGCAAGCTGCTGGTGGCTCCGGGTCGCATGCGAGAAGAAATTTGCCGCCGCATCGAACGGGAGATCGGGATTCACCAGCAGCACGGCAATGGGCACATCATCATGAAGATGAACCAGCTCGTGGACAAAGCCTGCATTCAGGCCCTCTATCGGGCCTCGCAAGCGGGCGTGAAGGTGGATTTGCAGGTGCGGGGCATCTGTTGCCTGCGCCCGGGCGTGCAAGGCGTCAGCGACAACATCCGCGTGACTTCCATCGTCGGCCGGTTTCTGGAACACGCCCGGATATACTACTTCCACAACAACGGTGATGAGGAAATCCTGGTCGGCTCCGCCGACCTCATGCCCCGCAATCTCAATCGCCGGGTGGAACAACTCTTCCCGGTGGAGGATGAATTCCTCAAGGCCGCACTCAAAAAGATCCTCGATGTCCACCTCCGAGACAATGTCAAAGCCCGAGAGATGCTGCCCGATGGCTCGTATCGTCGCGTGGAGGCGAAACCGGGTGAAAAACGTATCAATGCGCAGGAATGGATGATCGCCAACCGGGGCTTTTGGCATCGAAAAGAATAACGCGCCATGCACCAACCATTGCTTGAACTCATCGCCGCAGCCTACTCGGGCGGAACCGCCAAAGGCCACACCGCAGCCATCGCCCGACATCACCGCATCCAGGCCAGCGCTGGCTATCGCGACGCGGCCCGCTGGGTGATGCAAACCCTGCAGGATGTGGGCGTGGACGCAGGTCCGGCCATCGAAACCTATTTCGAACTGTTGGAAAAAGTCGGGCTGATGGCTTTGGCCCGCCACGAAAACCTCAACACATAAATTCAAACTGCGTATGCTTCCAGCGCACAAACCGAATACCCCGTGGAAGGTGTAAAACGTCATGCAACGCATCAAACCCAAAGGTCGCATCTCCAAAACCACCATCCGCGTGCGCTACGCGGAGACCGACGCCATGGGCATCGTCCATCATAGCAGCTATATTCCCTGGTTCGAGCTGGGTCGCTCCGATTGGATGCGGGAAGCAGGCATGCCTTACAGCGAATTCGTGGAGATGGGCTATTACCTTACCGTCACCGAAGTTTGCGCCCGCTACTACCACCCCGCAGTCTACGACGAACTGGTCACCGTCACGACCTGGATCGAGGAAGTGCGCAGTCGAGGGCTAACCATCGGATACGATATCCATAACAAGGCGGGGCAACGTCTGGTTTTGGGCTACACAAAACACGTTTGCATCACCAAAGAGGGCGCGCCCGCGCGGCTGCCCGACGCGGTGGTGCAGCTTTTTGAACAGGCCGGGGAGGAGCGCCCTCCAGAAGTCGAGCGTACATAGAGACGCGGCCTGGGACGGGTCAAGCCCAGGCGGCTTCTTCCAGCACGGCCAGGGTTTCCTGAGCAGCTTTTTGCCAGGAAAATCGCTTGAGGTTCTCCCGGCCTTTGGCAATGAGCTCCTCCCGCAAATCCCTATCGGTCAGCGCCCGTTCGATGGCGTCCGCCATGTCCTCCACATTGAGGGGATCGAAATAGAGGGCGCCCTCGCCCGCGATCTCGGGCAGAGAGGAGCTGTTGGCGCAGACCAGGGGCGTCTCGCAGGCCTGGGCCTCCAGCGCGGGCAGGCCAAAACCTTCGAACAAGGAAGGCAACACATACGCGGCCGCGCCCGAATAGACCGTGGCGATCTGGTGGGGCAGGATGAAGCCCGGAAAACGGATGAATTCCAGCAAACCCATGGCCTTGGCCTTCTGCCGCAGCCGATGCCCCTCGGAGGCCATGTCGCCCACCAGCATGAGATGCAATTTCTGCTCGGGGCGACGTTCGCGAACGATAGCGAAAGCCTCGATGAGCCGATCCAGGTTCTTACGCGGACGCATGGCGCCCACATGCAGCAAGTATTTGGCGTAGCCGGGAATGCCAAACTGAGCCAGAGTCAGGGAGAGCTTGATTTTGTCCTTAATGGGCTTCAGTTCGGGGTCTGGAGCCAGGTAAACCACGCGAATCCGGTCGGGGTCCGCGCCGTAGAGCCGCACCAAGTCCTGCTTCGTCGCCTGAGAGTCTGCGATGATGCGGGTGGCGACGCGGGCATGACGTTTCGTGCTCCAGCGCAAGTACCGCCGCTCATTGGGAGGATGGGCTTCGGGGAAGTATTCGTAGCCCAGATCGTGGACGGTGACCACGGTGCGTTTCGGGCCGATGATGGGCAACACATGGGAGGGCACGAAGAGCACGTCAGGAGGATGCCGCCGGGTGTGCGGGCCCAGTTTCGAATGTGTCCAGAGACGGTTGCCTGGGAGGACCACGATGTCCGCATGGTCGCGAAACAGCCCGATAGGCGGCTTGCGAGGGACATAGAGACGGAGCACGTGATCGCTGTCCAGATCAAGCAACGCGTTGATGAGCTCCAAACTATAACGTTCTGTGCCAGTGCGACGGGCCACCAAGGCCCGGGATGCGTCGATGCCGATGATCATAGCGCCAATTATAGAGGAATCAAGCGAACGCGCCTAATTCACACCGGCAGTGAAACGTGCTTTCAATGTTGCTGACTGAGGCGCAATTGCAAATTTCCTCTGGTGATTATACCATTACAACTTGCTATCGACGCGGCCACAGTCGCCCCCATCTTGTCCAACCCATCTTGCCCAAATGGCCACAAAAAGGAATTTGGGCCCGAAGGGCGTTTGGCAAGGCTTTTTTCATCCCTCCGCCTCATTCCAGATCACCCAAACATCTCTGTGGAGTAATGCTCATGTCATCGCATGATCTTATGATCTTCTGGCTCGTCGTCGCGGCCCGATTTATTATTCCCCTCTTCATCCCCCGTTATCCCTTACCCGCGGTAATAGCTGCGTTGATCATCGACGCCGTGGATCAAACCCTCTTCCAACAATTCACCCATCTGCCGCTGGAAGGTTATCAAGGCTATGATAAAGCTCTGGACATCTACTATCTGGTCATCGCTTACATTTCCACCCTACGGAACTGGAAAAATCATTTCGCTTTCGAGATCAGCCGGTTTCTTATCTATTGGCGACTGGTGGGCGTCACCGCGTTTGAGCTCATCCACTGGCGACCGCTGATGCTTCTCTTTCCCAACACCTTCGAATACTTTTTCATCTTCTACGAAGCCTATCGACTGCGCTGGGACCCGAAACGCATGACCAAGCGCTTCCTCATTGGCGCCGCCGCATTCATCTGGATTGTCATCAAACTGCCGCAAGAATGGTGGATTCACGTGGCCCAGCTCGACACCACCGATTTCCTCAAGGAAAATCTGCTGGGCATGTCTGTCGACGCCAGTCTCAGCGAGATTCTGGCCGCGAACATGTGGCTCATCCCCGCCACGCTCATCCTCGCGGTCGCCCTCTATTTCCTGCTCCGCTGGGTCTTCCACCGGCTGCCCTCTGCGGACCGCAAACTGGCTTTCGACGCCGACGCGCACCAACCTGCATTCACCGAGGGGCAACTTCGCCAGGCCCGAGCCCAGCAGACCCAGCAGCTGTTCGATTGGACGCTATTTGAGAAGATCGCGCTCATCTCCCTGGTGACCATCATCTTCGCCCAGATTTTGCCTAATGTTCAGGCAGGCAACATCGCCCTGGTCGCGGGCGTCGCCTTCGTCATCATCCTCAACACCGCGCTGAGTCACTGGCTCTCCCGCCGCGGCCACGAGTGGACTTCCATCCTGCGCCAGTTCATCGTCATGACAGCCGTCAACTTTGGGCTCACCCTGCTCTACGCCTTCCTCCTTCCCCGTTACGGCGGCTCCATCGGCCTTACCGACACCCTCTTCTTCGTGTTGCTCCTTACCGTGCTGGTCACCCTCTACGACCGCTACCGGCTGGTCTATCTCATGCGCTTCGCTTCAACCTGACCTCATACGGTGAAGGGCAGATTCTGCTTCTTGCGCCACACCTCCTCCAGCTTGCGCTCCAGGGCCCGCAGGTCGGAGCTGGCCGCGTAAAGGTGGAGATCGCGATCTCGGGCCTCGGCCCACAGCACGGGATGATCTCGGCAATAGGGATTGAACTGCACCGCCTCGGCGAAGCTGTCGAACGCGTCGGGATACAGCTCGTCGTTGGAGATGACCCGCCATTGCCCCTGATAGGGAAAGAGGACGATGACATGGGCTGAGTAGAGCAGCGGGTTTTCCGAAAAGGTGTAAGGGTCCAGGACCACGGTCACCAGGGTGATCTTGTTGGGATCATCCGCGAATTGGATGAGATTCTGGCCGGAGAAGTAGGCCAAGCCGTCGCAATCATCCTCAAAGACGCCCTTTTCCCGAAACTGCGCGGCGATGGTCTCTCGGGTGGGGAAAACATCGACAAGCCCGCCCAGGCGGTCGGGCTTCCAACGCACATGGGTGCGCAGCCATCGTCCGTAATCTTCCAGATTCTCCCACTGCGCGTCATGACCGGGCCAGGGCGCGCGCGGTTCCAGCCGCCCCAGCAGTTTGGAGAAAGGAACTTTGCCCCAGCGAAAAACCAGGGCCAGCAGCCGCCAATAGGCGCTGCGGGCCACGCGCCGATGCACAGGCTGAGGGGTGGGGCGAGGTAGTGCACGCATGGCGACGCCGCGCTCCCGGCCATTTAGACCATTTGCGCCCGGAACCAGGCGATGGTCTCCTCCAACCCCTCCTCCAGGTCGGTGGCGGGCTCCCATCCCAGCAGCGTACGAGCCTTGGTGATGTCGGGTCGGCGTTTCTTGGGGTCATCTTTGTGCGGCAGGGGCAGAAAGGTCACGCCCGCCTGGTTTCCCGTCAGCCGATTGATGATGGCTGCCAGCTCCAGCATGGTGGTCTCGCGGGTGTTGCCGATATTCACGGGCAGCGTCTCCTCGGAGAAGAGCAACCGGTGAAAGCCCTCGATCTCATCCCGCACAAAGGTGAAAGAGCGGGTTTGCGTCCCTTCGCCATAGATGGTGAGGGGCTCTCCCCGCAGGGCCTGGCTGATGAAGTTGGGGATGACCCGGCCATCGTTCAGGCGCATACGGGGGCCATAAGTGTTGAAGATGCGCACGATGCGGGTCTCCAGCCCATGCACCCGGTGATAGGCCATGGTGATGGATTCGGCGAAACGCTTGGATTCGTCATAGACGCCGCGGATGCCGATGGGGTTCACATTGCCCCAGTAGCTTTCGGGTTGGGGATGCACCAGAGGATCGCCGTAGACCTCGGAGGTGGAGGCCAGGAAGAAACGGGCGCCCTTGTTCAACGCCAGCCCCAGGGCATTGTGAGTTCCCAGGGAGTTCACCTTGAGGATCTGGATGGGGATGCGATCGAAATCGACGGGACTGGCAGGCGAGGCAAAATGCATGACCACATCCAGCGGTCCCGGCACATGGATGTAGTTGGTGACATCGTGCTTGATGAACTGGAATCGCTCATTGCCGAAGTGATGGGCGATGTTTTCCAGGCTGCCGGTGATGAGGTTATCCAGCACGATGACCTCATGCCCCTCCGCCAAGAAGCGATCCGTGAGATGGGAGCCGAGGAAACCCGCTCCTCCCGTAATGAGAATGCGCATGGTCAAGCAGCCAACTCGCTCAAGAGTTTGCCCGCCTCGGTCATGGCCTCGATGGCGTGATCCGCCTCCAGGGCCTTAACCAGCGCTTTGGCTTTGGAACGAACGAGGAGATCGCCGTTATCCTTGAACACATGCACCGCCATCTCGAACACGCGACTGCTGGCCTCCGGGTCCAGCAGCTTTCGGGCCACGGCGACTGCGCCCTTTCGTCCCAATTTGGCCAGTTCATCGGCCGCGGCCCAGCGCACGCCATAATCATCATCCTCCAGGACGGCGACCAACGCCTGAATCGCTGCATCCGTCCCGATCTCACCCAAATAGCGGGCCGCATCCACGCGTTTCAGAGAATCTTCTCCAACATCATTCAGGACGTTCATGGCTTGCTCTACGGATTCGAACATTATTTTTTCTCCAATAATTGCTTGGTGAGGAAGGATTGAACGTAGCAATTCTCAGTTTAGCATAAATCGAAAGCGCCTCGGAAATCATCAAGACTTCTGGAAATAATCCTGCAAGAAGGCTTCCTTGAACGCGTGGAAATCGCCGGCCTCGATGTGGGCGCGTATGTCGCGCATCAGGGTCTCCAGAAAGTGGAGATTGTGCAGGGTGGTCAGGCGCAGTCCCAGGATCTCCTTGGCCTTGATGAGGTGATGGACGTATCCGGCGGAGAAGCGTTGGCAGGCATAGCAGGTGCAGCCTGCCTCCATAGGGCCCAATTCATCTGCGAAGCGGGCGTTGCGCAGGTTGATGCGCCCATGACGGGTGAAGATGGCGCCGTTGCGGGCGATGCGCGTGGGCAGGACACAGTCGAACAGGTCCACGCCCCGAGCCACGGCCTCCAAAATGTCCTCGGGCGCGCCCACGCCCATGAGATAGCGGGGCCGATCTGCGGGCAGGGCCGGCGTCACCACATCCAGGGTGGCGTACATTTGATCTTTGGTCTCGCCCACGGCCAACCCGCCGATGGCGTAGCCGGGCAGGTCGAGCTTGCTGAGAAAGGCCGCGCTCTCCAGCCGCAGGTCCTCGAAGACGCCGCCCTGCACGATGCCGAACAGGGCCTGCTCTTCGGGCCGCACCTGGCTCTCAGCGCAACGCACGGCCCAGGCGTGGGTGCGGGCCAGAGCCTCCTCGTTATAGGCCCGGTCCAGGGGGTCTGGGCACTCATCCAGGGCCATGATGATGTCCGCGCCCAGCTTCGCCTCAATGGCCATCACCTTCTCGGGCGTGAAACGATGATAGCTGCCATCGAGATGGGATTTGAAAGTGACGCCGTCCGCGTCCACCTTGCGCAGATCGCTGAGGGAGAAGACCTGAAAGCCGCCGCTGTCGGTGAGGATGGGGCCGTCCCAGCCCATGAAGCGGTGCAGCCCGCCAAATCGGGCCACCCGGTCGGCGCCGGGCCGCAGGTAGAGATGGTAGGTGTTGGCCAGGATGAGGTCCGCGCCGATCATGCGCACTTCGTCGGGCGTGAGGGTTTTGACGGTGGCTTGCGTGCCCACGGGCGCAAACGCGGGCATCTGAATGGGACCGTGGGGTGTAGTGAAGACGCCGCGGCGGGCGCGGCCGTCGCGAGCGAGGAGGGTGTAGCGGAAAGGCGTGGGCATAGGGCGCAGGGGCGTGTGAGCGTATCAGCGTGTGAGCGTGTCGACGATTGGGAGAGGGCGTGTTGCGAAGGGGAGGGAGTGAGGCTGCGCTAAATTTGCTGGTTAACGGAAGCGGTCGGGTTCGAAACCGTCCAGAGGCAGGGAGGGGGGCTGGTCTTGCACGAGTTCGGCCACGAGTTGGCCGGTGATAGGGCCCATGGACAGGCCCAGCATGGCGTGGCCCGTGGCGATGACGAGATTTTCCACCCGCTTGCTGCGCCCGATGTAGGGCATGCCGTCGGGCGGCACCGGGCGCAAGCCCTGCCACACATGCCCCTGGGGCAGATCGTCCGGCAGGAGGAGGTACTCGCGTGCGGCTTGGCGGATGGCGTTCACCCGCCGCGGGTTGATCTTTCCGTGCAGGCCCGAGAGCTCCAGGGTGCCCGCGAAGCGGAGGGAGTCGCCCATGGGGGTGGCCACCGCGTTGCGCTCGCCGAAGATGACGTAGCGCCGGGGCGAGGTCTTGGGCCTGGGCAGGGTGATGGCGTAGCCTTTGGCGGGCTGCATGGGGATGCGCACATCCAACATGCGGGCCAGCGCGGTGGACCACGCGCCCGCGGCCAGCACGACCTGCTGGGGCTCGAAAACCCCGCGCGTCGTCCGCACCCGCACAATGCGCGCATGCACCGTTTCGAACTCCAGGACCTCGGCGTCTTCCAGGATGATCGCCCCATGCCGTCGGGCGGCGTCGGCCAGGCCGAACACGAACTTGTGCGGGGTCAGAAATGCGTCTTCTTCTTGAAAGACGCCGCCGATGACATCGGGATGGAGCGCGGGCTCCAGTTCATGCACCGCGTCCGCGTCGAGGAGGGTCATCTTCAGGCCGAACCGGGCGAGATGCTCGGCCTCGGCCGCGCCCGCGGCCAGGCCTTTTTCTGTGCGAAAGACCACAAGCCCGCCGATGTCTTGAAAATCGCAGGCGATATGCTCTTGAGCGATGATCCGGCGAAAGAGGTCAAGGCTGGCCCGTTGCATGTCCCGCAGCCGGGGGATGGCCCGGTCCAGGGCCGCTTCATTGCAAAATCCCCGAAACCGCCATAGCCAGCGGATGAGGTCGAGATCGAGCCGGGGTTGGATGTAGAGAGGGCTCTCCACATCCAGCAGCCAGCGCAGGCCCTGGCTGAGCACCCCTGGGCCGGGAATGGGAACGGAATGGTTGGGCGCGATGAGTCCGGCGTTGCCCCAGGAACTGCCCGCGGCCACGCCTTGCTTATCCACCACGGTGACGGCCATGCCCGCTCGGGCCAGGAAATAGGCGGCGCTGACGCCGATGACGCCGCCGCCGATAATGAGGAAATCGGTGGTTTTGTTGTGCATGCCCCATTGTACCTTGTCATGAAATCGCGGTAAAATCGGAGCGGGCGTCGTGAGCGCCCGCAATAGCCAGTGAGAGAAAACTGGCACACGCAGGCATGCCTCCACTGATTCCCTGACACCTCGACTCCCTCTTACACGCCAGGAGCGTCCATGCTCATCGCTCGCGCCTTCTATTTCACCATCTTTGCCGCCCTCGCCTTCCTGCTTCCCTTTCTCTCGCTCTATTACCAGAAGGAGCTGGGGCTAACTGGCAGCCAGATCGGCGTGCTCACGGGTCTCGCCCCCATCATCTCCCTGGTAGGCGGCTCCATTTGGGGAGCAGTAGCCGACGCCACTCGCAAGCACAAAGCCATTTTGCTCCTCGCCATCGCCGGGGTATGGCTCAGCGTGTGGGGCATTTTCAAAGCGCCTGGTTTTCTCCTCCTGAGCGTGGCCGTCACCTTTTACGCGTTCCTCTCCTCGCCCGTGATTCCGATTGTGGACAATTCGGTGATGACATTATTGGGAGATAAGCGAGATCGATACGGACTGGAGCGGGTGTGGGGCTCGGTCGGCTGGGGGATAGCCGCCATTTTCGCCGGCGCGCTCATCCAACAACGGGGACTGAGCTGGGCCTTTTACGGCTTTTTCATCCTCTACGGCCTGCTCTTTTTCATCGCCCTGCGCTTTCCCATCCCCGAAGTCTCCATCGCCAGTCATTTCTGGCAAGGATTGCGCAAGCTAGCTACGAACGCCCGCTGGATCATCTTCCTGCTGGTGGCCCTGGTGGAGGGGATGAGCCTGGCCATTTTCCTAAATTACCTTTTCCTCCATCTTTCAGACATGGGAGCCAGCCGCACCATGATGAGCTGGTCCTTGACCGTAGCCACCTTTAGCGAGATTCCGGTCTTTCTGGCCGGGCACAAGCTGTTGAGGCGCTGGACGCCAGTGCAGTTGCTGGCTGCATCCATGCTGCTCACTGCGGTCCGGGCGCTGCTTTACGCTGGGATGACCGCTCCCTGGCAGGTGTTGCCCATCAGCCTGCTCCATGGCCCGACCTTCGCCATCATGTGGACCGCGGGCGTGGCCTATTCTACGCAGACTGCGCCCAAAGGACTGGGCACGACGGCGCTGGCTGTGTTCGGCGGCATGACGTTTGGGTTGGGGGCGGCGCTGGGCGCGCTGACGGGCGGCTGGCTGTATCAACACGCAGGAGGGATTGCGCCTTTCGTGTGGGCGGGCGTGGCCGCGATCCTGGCCATTCTTCCCTTCGTTTGGGTTCACCGACACACCATGTTTCAAACAAACGCCTCATCATAGAATGAATAAGGCGCCCTGACGGACGCCTTCAGATTTTGGGAATTTTCAGTTCGCCTAGCGATGCACCACGACAATGGTGCCGTAGGGCGCCCAGTTGTAAAGCCACCGTGCGGCCTTGTTGGTGGCGTTGACGCAACCGTGACTCATGGGGCGACCAAAGTTGTTGTGCCAATAAGTGCCGTGGATGGCGTTCTCACCCGCAAAATACATGACCCATTGCACGTTGGGAAGGCGATAACCGGGCCCGGACATGGTCTGCCGCCGCACCTTGGCCCAGACGCGGAAGCGGCCAATGGGCGTGCGGTACGGAGAGCGGCCCGAGCTGATGAGCGTAGTGAAGACAACCTGGCCGTTTTGATGGGCGTAGAGCCGTTGCTGCGAGAGATCCACCTCGATCCATTTAGCCGCGTTGGGTGGACGGAACCCCGCAGGCCGGGTGGGCTGTTTCTTGATGGGACTGGCCGATGGTTTCTTGGATTGCTTCTGTTCCTGCGATGGCTTCTGCTCCTGCTTTTTGACAGGAATACGCAGTTTCTGTCCCACGTAAATCACATTAGCGCCAAGTGAATTCGCTTTCTTGATATCAGCGATGGTGGTGTCAAATTTACGGGCAATGATTCCCAAAGTGTCACCCTCCGTCACCACATAAATCTTGTATTGCGCCTGATTCGGCGCCAAGGAGGGGCTTTGGATTCCTGAATCAGCATAAGCCAGGGATGGCATTCCCGCCAAGATAATCGCCAAAGCAATCAACCCAACGAACGCAAGAAAAAGAGCGCGAAATTTCACGACTGAAGCCTCCTGATGGGGGAAATTAGGAAGAGAAACTGGGGGAAATCAGGGAAAAGATAAAATTGTGTCATCAAAATAACGCCAGAGAGTATACATTACCTTGGCATAATGTGCAAAAATCGTTTCGCGGGCAGTGTTCGCGGATGTTTGCGCGTGCTCGCGCCAACAACGCTATTTCCGAAGCATCGGCAGATAGAGATGCCTGGCGCTTTCTGAGTCCATGCGGTCGATGGTTAATGCGTAGTTCATGCCGCAGCCTCCCGCGGCGTTCACCGGCGATATCTTCAGGAAGTAATCGCCCGACTGCGTAGCTCGCCACAAGATGCGACTGGCGGGTGACGTGAAAGGATCGTCGTCGTTGGTGATCATCGGCGTGACGCCGTCGGGAGCGATCAATGTGAGCGCCGTATCCACGCCCGGAGCCAAATCCAATGTGGCGAACGCGAAGGTTTGTCCCTGGCTGGCGGTGAAGCGCACATAATCGACATCTCCTGGGTGATGGAAGGAGCGTCGTTGCAAGGGAACCGCGCCGGTAAAGGGTTGAGCGCTACGCCAATCGTTGTCGGGTTCGTAGGCGTCACCGCAAGGGGGAGGAGAGGGGCTCGGAGAAGGCGTTGGGGAGGGGATGGGCGTCAGGGAGGGTTGAGGCGTCGGCGTGGACGGCTCCCATCCCGGCAGGAAGGCGTCCAACCGGGCAAGATGGACCTCGCTGTCGACCACATAGCTGACGAAAAAGCTGACCTCTTCTCCGCG
>CAZDCN010000020.1:0-13127 GCA_964503945.1 uncultured Caldilineales bacterium | reverse complement strand
CCTCCGACATGATAAAAAACGAAAAACGCCAATCGCCATTTTACCGCACTTTCGCTGGCTTGCGGTATTCTGACGATTGGCGTAAAGCAGGTTATAGGCGGATGCGGATCAGGGCGCTGGGATGAACTCCAGTAAATCGCCTTTTTCACCCTTCAAGGTGAGGCGCCCCTCTTCAATGGCGAAGTGGGTGACCTGGGCCATAGCTTTCAGAACAGCATTCTCCACACTCATGATTTCTGGCTTACACATCTTGCGAGTAGTGGCCAGTTGTCCGATTTCAATACCATCGCCTTCCACCTGATAGCTGCCACGGAAGGTGTTGCAACCCGCGTTGCCGCTTACCCGGCCATCTTCGGAGAATTCCACCTTCACCCTGCTCATGGCGTCCGCATTGAATGTAACTCCATTTGCGTCTTCCGCCAGAGCAATGGAAGCAAGCTGCCAACTGACGTCAGTGAGACCAGGCTCGGGCGCATGCTTGAACTCCAACAATTTGGCTCCGTCCTGATCGTAAATCGTAAGTCGGTCACCTTCGATGCGGAAAGACGCGGCCCGGGAAAGGTTCTTCAGATAGGCGGTCTCGGTCTGCATGACGCCTTCGGGCTCATTGCAAAACATCTCGGTGGAAGCGACAGGGCCAATGCTCAACTTCCCGCCATCCACCTCATACCCGCCCCAATAACGATTGCAACCTGCTTTACCGGAAATCTGACCCTCAGGGCTGAAGCGAGCGGTGATGTTTTCCGTAGCCAGGTTGGATTCCATGCCACCCTTGCCGTTATTGAAGGTGAGCAGTCGCCAGGAACCGTCGGTGAGAGAAAGGAGTTTCTGGGCAATAAAAGTCATCAAAAGCTCGCCCTGGTCATCAAAGAACATCAGTTTGTTTCCTTCCATGCGGAAAGACGCGGCGTTTTCCAGACCGGCCAGGTATGCAGCTTCCTGGTCCGCCACATCTTCCCGACAGGCCCGCATGGTCATCGGTCCCAGTTCGAAACGGATGGCGTCACCGTCGACCTCATAGGCGCCGGAGAGACCATTACAGCCTGTGTTGCCGCTAAACTTGCCATCCTGAAACGTGAGCGTGGCGGGATAATCGGACAGCGCCTTTAGGATGTCGTCATCAACGATATAGCTTTCCAGTTGCCAGATCGTGTCGGTCAGGGTGATTTTACGCATGGGGGTCATGGTTTTTTCGGGAATGGCGGGAGGAGGCAGCGTGGCATGGATGGGGGTGACGGTGGGTTCTGTGGGGACGGGCGTCTCGGCAGACGCCGGGGAAACAGGCGTGGCAGGCAGTTGGGGAGGCGCACACGCAGCTAGAAGGATGAGCGCGCCCAGTCCCGCTAGGATCAGTAAAATGCGTTGGGTTCGTTGGGATGGGAAAGAAATTGACATGAGAAACTCCAGAATCGAACGTAGGGAAGGAACGAATGCCAGCGGCGCATGGGCAGGAAAAAACCGTAGGAGAGAGACAATCGAAACCGCTATTTCGCTGATAAGACGCTGGCGTTGGCACAGAAGTTCCCACGCCCGCTCAGATGCGGTACAATCGAGGAACCATGACCACCGAAATCGAGCTGAAGTACAGCCTGGATGAAGCCGCGGCGCGCGAGATCATGCAACAACCACGGCTGGGGCCGTTCACGGTTGGCCAGTTTTCCACCAACGAGATCACAGATATCTATTTCGACACCCCCGACCGCCGACTGGCCCGTGCGGGCTTTGCGTTACGTTTTCGACGCAAAGGCGAGAAGAGAGTATTGCAAGTGAAGAGTCTAACCCCGGCCACGGGTGCGTGGCACGCCCGCCGCGAGCTCGCCATCCCCACCGACATGCCCACCCCACCAACCCGCTGGCCCGATACGTCCGAAGCTGCTTTCCTGCGAGAAATCATCGGCGACCAGCCCGTGCAGCCCCTGTTTACGCTTCACCAAATTCGCCACGAAGCGCCCGTGCTAGATGAACAGGGCAACGCCTTCGCCCTGCTCAGTGTGGATGAGGTGCAATGGCAGGCGGGAGAGAAAGAAGCCCGGGCCTGGGAGCTGGAAGCGGAGCTGTTAGAGGGCGGGGATGAGGCGCGACTGCGCACGTTACAACAGGCCCTGACCACGCTCCCGGGCCTGACGCCTCAGGCCGAGAGCAAGTATGAGCGAGGTCTGAAGCTGATAGGATAATGGCCTGGCCTTACTTCAGGGCGTGCGGGCGCAGTAAAAGGGGAATAGGAACATTTTGGGCTGCCAGTCGCTGACCGGCTCATCCCGGCCATCGGGATGGCGTAGAAGGAGTGCGCTGTCGAAGGACTTGCCAGGCTCGCCGCGAAGTCGGGCATAGAGATAGCTGCCATCAGGGCAACGCGCGAACATAGGCATCACTGGCTGGTCTTGAGGAAAGGAGAGGATGCGTTCGATAGGACCGGGTTCATTCACCGACATCGCAACGATTTCCGTCCGATTCGAACGCCCCAACGCAAATGGCAGTGCATCCTCTAGCGCTCCAATGACGACGACAGGAAAAGCTATTACCTCTCCCTCCTGGGCATAATATAAAATGCGCTTTTCCCCCGTCACCAGATCCTGGACGGCCACGAAATCGCCGGGCTGCTGGCGCCCCTCAGGCGTCACCAACCGGATACGAAATTCGGGAGAAAGCCCTTTTAATACAGTTTGCCAGTCGTCCTGCGCCAATGGTCTCAACGTATGGTTCTCACCCGTTTCATAAACGTTCCCTTCCATTCCCCTGGCGTCAAACGCTAACAACAACCTGATCTCTGAATCGTCTACGACAAGGACGTTATCGCTCAAAGTGCTACCCTCAGGCGCAAGCCATGCACCCACGACGCCCTCATCAGGCCGATATGCGACGATCCAAGGTCGGTCACAGCGGGTTTCTTTGCTCCACACCAACAAGGGCGGAGCGCGCTTCCCTGCCGTGAGGGGCAGCATGTCCAGATCGGCCAGGGACTGCACCCCTCCATCGGGATAAAGTTCCAGAAGGCGTCCCGACTTCGAATCGGGTTGGAGCCGCGCCACCAGGGCCCAGGCCTGGAGGGACATGGGTGGTGTTTGCACGATGGGAGGGAGAATGGCCTGCTCCAGAACCACCTCCTGCGCGGCCAGTTGCAAACCGACATCTATCCATTTTCCGGTGACGCGCAGGACCGATCCCATGCCGATGCAATCGAAAGAAAGGGGCGAACCATCGACCATTACGAATGGAGCTTCGGCTTTCAGCCGCATCGCTATCACATCGCCATCCGCCAAACGAGCCAACACCAGGTTCGAAGAGAAAGAGGGCCGGTTGAGAAAGGTGACGGTGGAAGGCGTAACTGGAGCTGCGGCGTCGGGCCAGTCGGGCAGGGGGCCGCTGGGATCTTGCGCCAGAAGCCGGGCGGCGTCCTCCACCTGCCGGGCGGTCTTGCCTACAGCCTGGCTATAAGCCTCATCCCATGACCTGGCTGTAAGCATCGCCTCATTCAGCGCCACCAGCGCGTCCACGCCCTCCTGGCGCAACAGATAGGTCATCATCAAGCGGGCGGCGAGATCCCCTGCGTTGGGCGGAAGTTTGGCAATCAGGTCAGGCGGCAAACCGGTGACAGGAGAGACCCATTCCCCCTTGAGTTGCGTCGCCCAATCGGCTACAGCTGCATCGCTGACTCTGCCCGCGGCCCACCCCCAGGCCATCACCTCGTCGATGGCTCCCAGAACCCGCGCCGCGCCGGGCAAATCCGAGTCGGTCGGGGCCGCGTCGCGCGCGTCCTTCAGCAGCTTGCGGGCCAACGCCAGGCGCAGCTCCTCTTCGGGCGTGAGATTGCCCGGCTCTTGCGGAATGAGATCGACGTGTGGGGAATTGAGGATGACGCCTGTCACCCGCGTGGCCGGTTGCACCCGATCCCCGAACTCCTTGGGAATAATTATCAGGCGGTGAGCTTCCGCCGTGGGCGCCAACCCCAAGGTTTGCATCACCGCCAGGAGTTTTGGAAAGCCCTCGGCCAGCGCCCCGACAAAGTCCTCATCTTCATCCCAATAGATGATCTCAATGCCTTCGGGCAGAGGTAAAACCTGTTTCTCACCCCACCCTGTCGCCACAAAGGGTGCGCGCCGCCATTGCCCACGCTGAAGTTGATAGGCGCGAAATTGCTGACTCCCATTCACAAGCAGATGGGCTCGAGCTGAACTCCCATCGTAATCCACTTTCTCCAGCGCCAGATCGGGGATCGGGCGGCCCTTGTGGGCGCGAATGCTGGTAAGATAGCGGTAACGCCAGGCGTCGGGCGCAGCATCCACGATGAGATCGGGAGCGGCGTTAATGCCGCCCAGGGAACGCACCTCTTCTTCCTGGGCGATGAACGCCGCCAGGTCCTTTTTGACCCGTTGCTGAACAGAATAATAGCGCCAGCCGATGAACAGCGCGACCACCAGAGCAACGCCTGCCAGAATCGCAAACGACAGCAGAATCCATCGCAACCAACGGGGCAGAGGCTGCCGAGTGCTCAGCACCAGGACTTCTTCTTCATCAGGAAACGGGCGATAACTCATAGCCCGCTATTCTATCATGAACTGGAAGGAAGACGCGAGCGTGAATGGACGCAAGCCAAGACCTCGGAGGCTTGTGAGACCTCCGAGGTATGTAATGTAGGGCAATGGCCGGGTTATTTGCGCACCATGAGGGGTAGCCACAGACGATTGGGCGTGGCGGTAGGCGTCGGCGTGCGGGTGGGCGTGGAAGTCGGGGCGCGGGTCGGAGTGTGGGTGGGGGTTGGCGTGACAGTAGGCGAGCCGCCCGTTGGCAGACGATAGCGCACCAGGAGTTTAGGGCGCTGGTCCGACCTATTTTCTCTGCTGCCTAAAGCGTAATACACTGACCCATCGGAATCACCACTGAGAATGAAGCCTTGATTGCTGGCTGGTTGCGCCAGCCAATCGGCAACCGCGGATTTCACATCGATGAGCGCGGCTCCGCTGGAGGGTAGGGCACGGGATCCGACCAGCGTCGCATCTCGATCACTGGCTCCCTTCGCGCCCGGCTTTTCCCAGGCGACGCCATTGCGAGCCTGACGATGGGTGGCTTCGTCCTCGCGCCAGTCCCGTTTCAACCGGTAGAGTCTGGCGGTCATGGGATTGGCGTTGGATCGATTGATGACCGTGACCTGCAATTGGGCCTCGTCCAGGATCATGTTGGCAGGTAAAGAGGAGAGGTCGAAGCGAAGCAGCGCCTGTTCAATATCGCCGCTGCGCACCCGCAGCGAAACATTTCCGCCGTAGCGGTCATCGGGATACCATTCGCTAATGAACGTGTCGGCCACAGGCGTGAGTTCCACCAATTTTTGGCCTTTGGGCGTTGGGGTGGGCGTTGGAGTGGGCGTGCTGGTGGCGGTGGGTGTGGGCGTGGGGCCGATGGTCGGGGTGGGGATAGGGGTGCCCGGAGGCGGGGTGGGCGTGGGCGTGGCCTGCTGCAACCAGCGTTGCTGTGCGGGATTCACGCAGTCATTGGAATTCGTGTCGATATCCGGGCCGATGGAGGGCCAGCGCATACTCCCAAAGAAGGAGGGCTTACCCGAAAGATAGTAGCTGCTGGGGATGTTACGGTCAGCAATGGCGGGATCCCATTGCAACGCGCCGTCGGTGAAGTTCCCGTGCACCAGCGTGTCTTTGACATCAGGGTCGATGCGGATGCTGTTGGGATAGTAGCTGAGCACGTTGCCCACCAGGTTGTGGGTGTGGGACTGGTGCTTGAGCTGGATGCCGTCCTCTTGCACACAATTGCGCAGAAAGGTGTTTCCAGGGCCGGAGGCTCCCCACGCGTCGGAGCTGTTGACCTCCTGCACGATATTTCCCTCGAACAGGTTGTAGGATGGGTAGTGGCCGTGCACCGATACGTCAGTGTAATAGGAAATATGCTTATCGGTGGAGTAATTATAGGCGAACACGTTGCCGCTGGCTCCGATCTGCACCACCATGGAATGGCGGAAATTGCGGAAAATGTTATTTTCGACCAAGCAGCTGGTGGTGTGCTTTTCGAGATTCACGCCATAACCCTGTCCGCCGCTGCCGTAGCCCCAGGCGTCGTGGAAATAACTGTCCCGGATTTCGCAACGATACGTGTTGATGGTGAGCACCTGGCTTTCCAGCACATGCTCGCCTTCCACATTGCGCACCCATACATCGGCCGCGTTATAGATGAGGATCATCTGGCCCGGTCCCGTATCCACGCGTTTGAGGTGCAAATCCTCCACCCCGGCGTTGCGAATGACGCTCACGCGGCGGATGCGAGGTTTGCGGCTGGCTTCGTAGGTGTAGTGAAGTTGCTCGGCCAGGGAAAGCCGATTCCCTTCCACCTTCGTAATCTCCACCATCTCCCCCACCGCGTCCTGGGCCCAGGATTCATTGCCGATGGAGCTGTCGTTGGTCTCCAGAATCTCGGCGAAATCACCCGCCTTGAATTGGGACGGGTCGGCCACGGTGATGCTCCAGGCGCCATGGTAATAGTCGCCGGTGACATTGACGAAATCGCCATAATTCCAGGCCAGCATGCGGATCCCCGCCACGGGATCGCCGTACGCGCTGAGGTTGAATAGCAGCGTCGTAGACTTCGGGCCCGCGCCTCGCAGCACCACATTAGAAGGCAGATTCAACGCGCCATCGTTCACGGACCGCGTCTTGATATCATAGGTTCCTGCGGGCAGGTAGACCGCGCCGCCCCCTTTGTCTCTAGCCGCATAAATGGCGTCCTGGATGGCAGCCCGGTCATCGCGACCGTCGTTGGGTTGCGCGCCATAATCCAGCACATTGACGACCACCGATTTGTAGGGGATATTGAGACCAGGCCTCCAATTGAGACGACGACTGTAGGGGATGATCTCATTCGTCGCGTCTACGCCGTCACCCGATTGGGTGTAACCCGTATCCACGATAAAGGAGAGCAAGGTGATAGGAATCAGCAGAACCAGCCAGAAAGAGAGGGCGAGCTTGGAAGAAGATCGTGTCAACATAGGGCGTTTATCCGATTGGAGTGTGAATGTGAAAATACACGGGATTGGCGAAAAGTGGCTATTATGCAATAACGTCTCCCGGCAACAAAAGGATATGGCCCATGGTTGAAAGGATTGCCAGAACGTAAAAAAATGATTAAGATGTGAGTGTATTCCTCCACATCTTGGCAGATCATGGCTGACAATCAACCCGATCCCGTTGCGCTGGCCGAAGAGCTGGCCCGGTTCCCCCTCTTTTCAGGCATCTCCCCCGCCGACTTGCAGTTGCTTGACGCCCGCAAGCCGGATAAGCCCCTGCGTCCGGGCATGACCATCTTTCGCCAAGGAGACGTAACCCCGTGGATATATCTGATCCGCCGCGGGCTCGTGGAACTGCTGCGCACCGAACCGGGAAAGCCGGATCTGCGACGAATCGTGCGCGAAGGGCAAGTGCTGGGCCGACTGGAGCTTGACGCAAAAGAGGGACAACTGGGAACCGCCAAGACCCTCACCCAGGTTGAACTCATCGCAGTCAGCCTGGAATCCCTGGCTCGGCTGCGCGCCCGCTATCCGCAAATGGAAAGCCGATTCGATCGCAGCGATGTCATCGGGCAGTTGCGGGCGAACCCCTATCTGGCCCCCCTGACAGACCTCGAGATCAAGTGGATTAGTGATATCGTGGAAGTTCAGCGGGCGCAACCGGGCGCGATCCTGCAAGAAAGGGGCGTCCAGGTGTTCGATCTGGTCATCATCCGCCAAGGCAGGGTGCGCCTGGAAGGGGATGACGTCAGGCGTTGGGCGAGCGCAGGCGCCGTGTTTGGCTATCGCGACATTCTGGGAAACAACCTCTCGCAATTCCGAGCTGTGGTCGAGAGCCCGACCCGGTATTTTCTGCTCCCTCGCGAAGATTTTCAAACCCTCATGGATCGGCATCCCGATCATAATTGGGGCAGCCCTCCTTTCGCGGTTGAATCGCTCCTGCGCAAGGTGGATATCTTCGGTCGTTTGGCAGAGGAAGAGATTCGGCGCCTTGCGGGTTATGTTATGCAGATCCACCTGCACCGCCCCCACCACACGCTTGTTTCCGCGGGACAAGACAATCTCTATTGTTACATTCTGGCCCGAGGCTCGGCCCTCCGACAATCCCGGCTGGAGAACGGCCAGACCATATCGGTCACCATTGGGCCGGGCGCTCACTTCGGAGAGGACTCGCTTCTCTTTCGCAAAGCTGCGGAAGAAACCGTGGAAACGCTGGAGCCCACCGATTGGGTGCGCATTCATCATCTGGATTTTCTCCTTTTTCTCAATGACCACCCCGATATCGCGGAAAACCTGAACCTGACGGAAGTTCAGCGCCAGGAGCTAGTCAAAATCAAGCAGCTTGAAAGCTGGCAACATGCGGACGAGCGCATCTTGTTCAAAGCGCGACGCCATTGGATCGTCCTCATGAAACGCTTGCTGTTCTTGTTGCCCTTTATCCTGGTTCAGGTGATTCTCAGCGGCTTCTACGTCCTTCTTGCCGGGAAATGGCCCCCTTTGTGGCTGGAGTTCCTGATTGGCGCCCTCTATATCCTCCCCGTCGGCGGCTGGATTCTCGTGGATTACCTCAACGATTACCACATCGTTACCACGAAACGAATCATCCATCGAGAAAAAGTGCCGCTGATCCGAGACAGCACCTTCAGCGCCCCCATCGATCAAATTCAAAATCTGGACATCCGTCGCAACCTCATCGGCCAGATTTTTCGTTATGGAGATCTGGTCATCAGCACCGCGGCCACTGAAGGCGAAATCCTTTTTGACCATCTCCCCAATCCCAATGTGGCCCATCGCATTATTTCCGCCGAAATGCAACGCTATCAAACCTTCGCCGGCGCCAGCGATATCGAAAGCCGCCAGAAGGAGTTGCAAAAACGCTTGCACATCGGTCTGGAAGAAAAGATCGATGACCGGGCGCTGATGGAATCCCCCCCTGAACGCCAACGAAAATCCCCCAAAAACCTGCCTTTCCTGCACTTGATGGGCTTGCAGGAAGAGGAAAATCATCGGCTGGTCTGGCGTCGACATTGGATTGGTCTGATTCGCATCACCATCCCCGCCTTGTTCGCTCTGGTGCTCAGCGGCGGAACGCTGATCTTGACTGCAACCAACGTCATTCTGGAATGGCTGCCTCGAGAAGTGCGCTTTTTTGTTATGATGGCGGCTGGACTCTTCACCCTGCTCAGCATGTTCTGGTTCTGGTGGAACTGGGAGGATTGGGAAAACGATCGCTATATCGTCTCATACCAGATTGTGGAACGCATCTACAAAAAGCCCCTGTGGTTCGATGAAATCCGCACCACCATTCGTCTGGAACGTATCCAGAACGTCCAGTTTTCCCGGCCCAATCCTCTGGCTTATCTCCTTAACTACGGCAACGTCGACATCCAGACCGCGGCCCAGGAAGGAAAAATCACCTTCGGTTATGTGCCCGCCCCTGCTGATGTGCAGTTTGAAATCCTCAATCGCATGCAAAATTACCAGCGAAACCTGGAGCGGCAACGGCTGGAAAGACAGAAAAAGGAGATGTTGGAGTGGATTGAAGCCTATCACAGGCTCACTACCCAAGAGAAAGCAGGAGGATGATGGCAGCCAGGGGCGAAGCCTGGCGCGCATCACGTTCACTGCTCGAGCGTTGTGGACGAGATCTCAGATGGCTTTATACACCTTGGCCAGGCTCTCGCCATACACATCAAGCTGCCAGGAGCAGAAATACCCAAACGGGGTCATGTGAACCTGATAACCGGTGCGCTCCAGCCGTTGGACCATGTCCAGCAGAAATGCATGAGCAAATTCAGGGGATGCGTTCTCTCCTCCCAGGTGGGTGAAGGAGTGAAGCACAATATGACGAAATCCCTTTTTATTGGCCAGCCATTTCAGATGTTTCAGGAGATGTCGGAACACTCGGGCTCTGGCCTCTTCGTCTCCAGCCTCAACCTGAATAAAGGCGATGACGGCATCCTCCACCTGGCCGGATGAGGCTGGCGGAGCATCGGCCAGGGTTTGACTGAAAGGTTGCCAGGCAAAGGATCGGGCAAGGAAAGTGAGCACGCGCATAGGAATCTCCACAATCAAGAGCGCATCATGAGGATTTCAGGGGAAAAAGCGGAGCACTGCAGAATACTACAACAATCATCAACATTCCGCATCTTTTTTCACGCAAAAAACGTCATTTTACGGGACCTCATTGACGTGTCACATTGCCAAGTCCGTTCTGCGTTGCTATACTTAACTTTCCTTTGAGTTCAACAACTTCCCTGTCAGGAGCCTGTCTCCATGCATGCAACCACTTCCAAAGCGCTTTCCCGTCTGCTGATTTTTCTTACCCTCATCCTGGCGGCTACAGGGCTTCTCCTACTTTCCAGCGTGGGAGCGAGCGTTCCTGCTGTTGCCCAGGAAGGCGAGCCCGGACCAGAAGGCATCCTGGCTCCCAACGCGACGCAACCCGAATACCGACCCGGCATCTACGTTTTCTACGACTGGGCCAACCTGGATCCTAACACCGCGCCCATCACCGGCGGACACCTTGCCTTTCGCTGGAACGAAATTGAGCTTAAGCCGGGGCAGTATGATTGGTCCGACGTCGACCGTTGGCTGGAAAAGGAAGCATCGTTGAATAAACCCGCAGCTCTGGGTTTTCTCTCTTACGACGCTCGCTGTTGTGGCGGGGACGCCGTTCCCAATTTCCTCTATGAGCAGCACCCTGACATGCGCGTGCTGTGCGAAGACTCATGGAGCATTCCCAAATACTGGAGCCATGATTATCTGACGGAATTGGAAAAATTCATCACCGAGGCGGGCCGTCGCTACAATGGTGACCCTCGAATCTCTTTTTTGGAAATCAATGTGGGCATGTATGGCGAAACCAAGCCGGGGAATAACGAACATCATGACTGCCTCGCCGAGGCGGGACTGACCAGCGACCTGTGGATCACCACCGTCAACAAAATCGTGGACATCCACCGGCGGGCGTTCCCCAATACGCCGTTGATCCTCCAATACGCCCCCGTCTTCGATAGCATCAAGGAGCGCCGCGAATTCACCGACTACGCAGCTTCCCGCGGCGTCGGTCTCAAACACAATGGCCTGGTGCCCGACACCGACGCTGCGGTCATCGATCGCGAGGGCTATTCCCTCAAGGGTGCGGGCCAGTATGATCCCATGCTGAAATGGTGGCAGCAAGTGGCCATCGGCTGGGAATCGTATGAAGCCCAGTACATGACCGGTTTGACCAACACCATGTGGGGCGTGTACAACGGCCTGGATAAGCACGCGGATTATTTCGTTTTTGCCAAGGATTTAGTCACCGCGCCCGAAAGGGAGAAAATTTTGCGCTTTGCGTTGGACCATTTGGGCAAGACCATTGAGAACAGCCCCTCGGCCTGGGTCGCCATGCGCGAGACCGAGTACACCTGGTATCCCCAATACGGAAACTACGATTTCTTCATGGTGCAGAACGATGACGTTCCCGGCGGGCGCACGGTGCCCTTGTGGAATGTCTCCTCCTACGCCGAAGGCCGTTACACCCGTCGCACCGACATCGCCACCGGCAATCCTTACATGTATTTCGACATCGAGGATGGCTATCTGTTCGACACGCGCGAACGGGTGCGTCTGAACATCACCTATTACGACCAGGGAACCGATAGCTTCGAAGTGCGGTACGACGCATGGAGCGATCCCAACAAACTGGCAGGGATCGTGCGGAAGAGCAATACCGGCACATGGAAGACCGTGAGCTGGACGCTCACCGACGCCCGCTTTGGCAACCGACAGCCCGGCGGCGGCGATCATCCCGGCTCCGACTTCCACATCAATGCCCTCAACGACGGGGATGAGACCATCCATCTGGTGCAGGTGGAACGATTGGACCTGCCTTCACCCCCTGCGCCCACGGCCACGCCCACCCTACCCCGCCCCACACCCACCTGGACGCCCGAGCCCAGCGACGTCCGCCATCAAGTCACCTATCGCCACGGCGTCAACGGCTACAACGGCGCCTCCGACACCACCATCAACCAATGGGATGAGAACGCCAACTTTGGCCGTTCCGAGACCCTACGCTCCCGCTCCTCCAAAGCGCAGCGGGCCATGATTCAGTTCAAAAACATCAGCCTGCCTGCAGGAGCCTCGCTGGACAAAGCTTATCTCGACATCTACACCCTCAGCCGCAGCAACGACGCCAATTTCTATGTGCGCGCCTTTGAGATGAAAACCCGCTGGGACGCCTACGCCGCCACGTGGACCAAGGCCACCAGCTCTACAAATTGGGTGAAAGCGGGCCTGGCCGCAGATAAGGATTACGCCACGCCCTACCTCGACTTCACTTTCGAGAATCATGGCGTGGGGAAATGGGTGCGGCTGGATGTGACCGCGGCCGCTCGGAAATGGCTGGACAACCCCAACTCCAATTACGGTCTCCTCATCGACATTTACAGCACAGCCGACGTCGCCATCGACTTTGCTTCCTCCGATTACGGCAACAGTAGCTACCGCCCCCGTTTGGTGTTGGAATACTACGACCCCGACTACGTTCCTCCTACGGCCACGCCCACGCCCGATGGCACAGCCACGCCCCAGGCTACGCCCACCTCACCCCCGCCGAGCACTCGCAATCTCACCGCCTATCGCAACAGCCCTGCCATCGACGGCGACCTGAGTGACTGGCCCCTGACCAACGGTATCGATATGGACCAGCACAACGCCTCCACCCTGGGCGGCTATGTGACGCCTTCGGGCCGCGACGACGCCAGCGTCTCGGTATGGGCTGGTTGGGATGAAGACTATCTCTACTTTGCAGCTCGGGTGAGGGACGACATCCGTTATGTCGACAGCGCCGACATCTGGAAGGATGACGGCGTCGAATTCGCGTTGGATGGGGAGAACGACAACGACTCCTTCAGCGCCAGCAAGGGAGATCACCAATACACCGTGCGCCGCGACGGCCTGGTGCAGGACCGGAGCGTCGATACGACTAAAGTCACCGTCGCTGTCAAGGACCGCAGCGACGGCTACGACATCGAGATGGCTATCCCCCGCTCCGAGCTAGGCGGAGTCGCCCTCGCGCCCGGCGTCATCCTTGGCTACAACATCGGACTCAACGATGACGATGACGGCGGCG